>JAZBOD010000480.1:0-9737 GCA_036350955.1 Desulforhopalus sp.
CCAATTGAGGGGGCCCTGGTCCGGCTAGTCGTGCTCCTCGCCCTGCTCGGTGCCGGGCAGTCGATCTTTCTCACCCCGAACAGCGCCTCGGTCCTCGGCCGGGTTGATGAGCAGTACCTTGGGGTCAGCGCGGGAATTCTCGCCACCGCCAGAAATTTTGGCATGGTCAGCGGTGCCGCCCTGGCTCTGGCCCTGTTCTCTTTTTTCTTGAATCATTATGGCGGTGGGCTCAGCTTAAGCGACTTTACCTCTGCTGACCGCCAGGTCTTTCTCCAGGCCCTGCGGGCAACCTTTGCCGGGATGGCCGGCCTGGCCGTGGTTGGCGCGCTGCTCTCCCTATGCCGTCCCCGCTGAGGCCTTCGGCAGGATCACCCGGGCTTCAGTTCCCCCCTGCAGGCCATCGTGGATGACAAACCGTCCACCATGGGCGGCGACGATCTGCTCGACCAGGGCGAGGCCAAGGCCATTACCGTAGGTCTTGGTGGTAAAAAAGGGGGTTGTCACGTGGGGCAGGGTTTCGGCAGGGATTCCCGGGCCGGAGTCGATGATGGCGATGGTCACCCAGTTCGCGTCCTCACTCCCCTCAAGCCGCAATTCCCCGCCGCCGACCATCGCCTCCAGGCTGTTTTTGATCAGCTGCAAAAGGACGGTGCGGATCCGGTTTTCGTCCACCGGGATGGTTGGTCCGAGGCCCTCGCAAACCAGGGTGTAGCGGACCTGGTTTTTCTTCATGGCCGAGTAGAAGACCATCAGGCTCTGGCGAATCAACGGGTAGATCGGCCGGTCACTGAACACCAGCTCCCGGTCATCAACAAAACTGAGCAGATCCCCCAGGGCATCCTCAATCTTGTTTGATTCCTGGGTGATGATCGCGAGCATTGGCGTAAGGGCAGGGTCCTGGATCTTTTTGTTGAGCAGTCGTGAGGCGCCGCCGATCGAGGTGAGTGGGTTGCGGATCGAGTGGAGCAGTTGGGCGGCCATCTCGCCGATGGCCGAGGTCCGCTCCGCGGCAACCAGCAGGTCCTTGTTGCGCTCGAGTTCCTCGGTGACCATCTCCAGAGCTTCGATCTTCTCAGCCATGGCGGCGTAGAGCTGGCTGTGTTCAATGGCCAGGCTGGCCTGGCTGGCAAAAATCTGCAGCCCGCGGATATCCTCGGCGCTGATTCTGGTTCCGGTGACAAAATTGTCGACCAGCATTACCCCCAGGGATTTGCCCGGGGAGAAGAGTGGGACCACCACAAAGGAGGATTCGCCAAGGATGTCGATCAGTTCGCCAGGGACCCGGCAATCCGGGGCTGAGCCGTGTTCGACCTGTATCGGTTGTTTGCTCCGGCTGGCATGGATCAGGACATGATCGTGTTCCCCGGTTGGGACCTGCAGAGACTGGATGATCCGGTTGACCTCGATATCCTCCTTCAATGTCTGGTTTTGGATCGCCTCGAGGATATCGTCGAGCTGCAGTCCTTTCTCCTTGATCGATTCCCAGACCCGACCGGCCTCCTCACGGGAGGCGGGGCCGATGGCCAGCCGCCCCTCGAGGAAAGTGCCCTGGTCATTGTAGAGGGCGAGAAAGGCCCGGTTGAAGCGTAGCCCGTCCTCTGCGGTAATCCCCACCAGGATCGCCCGAAGAATACCGCGGAGCTCAACGGTATTGAGGTAGGCGGTGTTCATCTTCAGGTTGAGGTGGTGGAGAAAGCGCATCCGGGCATTGCTCTTCTGCAGCTCTTCCTGGAACAGCCGACTCTGGATGGTCAATCGTCGTTTTTTTAGAGTGCTGTGGATGGTGTGAGAAAACTGGCCGACATTGACCGGTTTGGTCATGAAGTCGTCTGCCCCCTGGCGGAGGCAGTCGAGGGCCACCTCGATGTCGGTGGTCCCGGTGACCATGATTATCCCGAGATCCGGGTAGCGGGGGACAATCTCGGCGAGCAGTTCGTTGCCGTTGCGATCGGGCAGGCCGATGTCGAGGAGGACCAGGGCAATTTTTTCGGTGGTGAGGAGGCGGGAAAAGTCTTCGGCCGATCCGGCCCGGACAACCGGAAATCCGTGGTTCTTTAAATGCTGGCTGAGCAGGAGGACGATTTCCGGGGAGTCGTCAACCACGGCGATCACCTCACCGGGGGCGAGCAGTTCGGCCGGGAACGTAAACAGCTCACTGGACTGTGGGAAGTGAATTTCAACCATGGGTTTAGCTGCCGGAGGTGGGTGCGGCGGGCAAGGCATCCTGTATCACTCCTGTTGTTGTAGCACAAAGGGTGGCCAACCTGCAAAAGCAATTCTCCCGCTGGCGCTATTATCCGGGTTAAAGGGTTATTCCGGGGTCACCAATTTGTCGCTTACCGGGTAGGCAAATCTGTTGTATAGTGCCCCCTCGAGGTGTATGGCGGTGAATGGTGATAAGTGCAGAGAAAAGATGGCGGTTAGCGGAATCTTTGGTGCAGGTGGTGCCCTGGCGGCCGGCCTGGCAGGCTTTGAGCCCCGGAAAGGCCAGCAACAGATGGCGGAGGCGGTGGAGCATCTGCTCTCCGCGGCCGATGACGGAGAGCGTGATGACCGGCAGGCACGGGTTCTGGTCGTCGAGGCGGAGACCGGCATCGGCAAGACCCTGGCCTATCTTGTTCCGGCCATCCTCTCCGGGCGTAAGGTGGTGGTCTCCACCGCAACGCTTAATCTCCAGGATCAGATTCTTGAAAAAGAGATCCCCCTGGTTGCCCGGGTTCTTAGCCGGGAAGTTTCCGCCCTCTGCCTTAAGGGCCGGGAAAACTACCTCTGCCTCTACCGCTACTATCAATACCGCTCCAACCCTGAACTGCCGGAAATTGCAGAACCGCGGCTGGTCGAGATTGACCGCTGGCTGCAGCAGACCAGCTCCGGTGATCGTGCTGAATTGGACTGGTTGGGCGATAGCGGGGGGCTCTGGGCAAAATTTTCCGCCACCGCTAACCGGTGTCTGGGGGGGGAGTGCCCGGAAGCGGCGGACTGCTATCTTAACCTGGTACGCCGGCAGGCCGGGGCCGCCCGGCTGCTGATTGTCAACCATCACCTCTTTTTCTCTGACCTCGCCCTGCGTGCCGCAGGCTACGGGGAGTTGCTGCCGCGCTACGATACGGTGATCTTTGATGAGGCACACCACCTCGAAAATGTTGCCACGACCTTCTTTGGCAAGAGCTTCAGTCACTATCAGCTTGTTGAATTTCTGGGGGATATCGAACGGCAGGCATCTGCTGCGCCACCTTCCGGCGCACTCGATCGGCTGCTCTCCCAGACCGGTGGCCTCCGTCAGCGACTGGAGAGCTTTTCCGCCCTCTTTCCCGCCGAACAGGGCCGTTTTCACCTCCAGGAACTGGTCAGTGCGGTAGGCGAGCAGAGCTGGCAGGAGGAGGTGGCGCTGTTGGCTGCTGCCATCCGCCGCGTGGCAGCAGGCACCGCCGCCTTAAACGATGAGGGAGATGGCGGGCAGACTCTCGCCGGGCGGGGTGAGGAACTGGCGGAAAAGCTGGTCGATATTGCCCGGATGAGCGACGACCATGACTTCGTTCACTGGTATGAGAAAAGGCAACGGGCGGTGGTGCTGTCCGCCACGCCGATCGAGATTGCCGAGGAGATGCGCCGCCGTCTGTATGGTGCAGTCGAGTGCTGCCTGCTCACTTCGGCGACACTCTCCTCCGGCGGTTCCTTCCGTTATCTCCAGGAGCGGCTTGGCCTTGACCCGGAGGGCTGCTTTCTCCGCTTTGCCTCGCCCTTTGACTATGCTGGCCGAAGTCTGATGTATGTGCCCGAAAGCGGCTTCCCGGAACCGGCTGCAGAGGCATTTGCCGAAAGGCTTGCCGAACGGGTTCTGGAAATCGTTCGTCTCAGCCGGGGGCGGGCTCTGGTGCTCTGCACCAGCCTGAAGGGGATGGATGCCCTGGCCGAATTTCTCGAGGAGCATCTTGACTATCCGGTGCTCGTACAGGGGCGGGCATCGCGCAATGCCATGCTGCGCGACTTTCGCCGCCAGCTTGATTCCGTATTGTTGGCGGTTGCCAGCTTCTGGGAAGGGGTCGACATAGTCGGCGAATCACTCAGTTGCCTGATTATCGATAAACTGCCCTTTGAGGTGCCGACTGATCCGGTAATCCAGGCACGGATTGCGCGAATCCAGCAGGATGGCGGCAAGCCATTTTTTGCCTTTCAAGTTCCCCGGGCGATCCTCACCCTGCGCCAGGGAGTTGGCCGGTTGATGCGTTCAACGACCGATCGGGGGGTAATCGCCATCATGGATGTCCGGCTGTTCAGCAAGGGGTATGGTGCAACTTTTCGAAAAAGTTTGCCTGCAGCGCCACTCAGCCGGAAATTGGCCGATGTCAGCGATTTTTTTCAGGCAAACTGATGAGCGTTGAGCACCCGGAAGAAACAGGGACTTTGAGGAGAGGGCAGCAGTGAAAAGCTTTATCGATACGGTACGGCAAGAGGCGGCAAAGATCGATGCTTTCATGGCGGAAGATCTCACTGCCAGAGAAACCCAGCTTGACCCGTTGCTCACCGAGATCCTTCGCTACGGACTGTTTACCGGTGGCAAGAGGATACGGCCGCTGCTGGTAGTGCTCGCCGCCGGAATTTGTGGCGGTGAGCGGGACCGTTCTGCCTACCGGCTCGGCTCTGCCTTTGAGTATCTCCATGCAGCCACCCTGTTTCACGACGATATCATCGACACCTCAGCCACCCGGCGGGGGAAACCCTCGGTTTACCGGCAATACGGAACCAATGCGGCGATCCTTGCCGGGGACTTCCTCCACGCCTGGGCGATGGCCATCGTCGGCGAGTTGACCGGGCGAGAGGGACTGGCGGTATTCTGCCAGGCTACAACCGGAATGGTTGACGGCGAATTTTTGCAGCTGCGCAATGCCCAGCGTCTCAACCTCTCCGAGGTGGACTATTCCCAGGCGATCATGGGCAAAACCGGCCTGCTTATCGCCGCCGCCTGCGAAGTTGGCGCGCTGTTCGCCGGGGCGGCCAAAGAACAGGCCGCCGCTCTTCGCGCCTACGGTGAGCATCTTGGCCGTGCCTTTCAAATCATCGACGACCTCCTCGACTATCAGGGCGACCCGCAAAAGACCGGCAAGGCGGTGGGCAATGACCTGAACGAGGGAAAGGTCACTTTGCCGCTGATTCTCGCTCTGAGCAAGGCCGGGACTTCGGAAAAAGCGAGGCTGATGGAAATTTTCTCTGACCATCAGGCGAGGCGGCGCGGATTTGCTGAGGTCTCTCAGCTGATCGAAGAGTGTGGCGGTTTTTCCGGGGCACGGCAGCGGGCCGAGGCGGCGGTTGCCGGGGCCATCGCCTCTTTGGAAAGATGTGTTATCGCTGACAAGGGGGGCAATGAGCGGGAATTGCTGGTCGCCCTTGCCGGTTACCTGCTGACCAGGGAAAAATAGTTTCCTTGCCTGAATCGATAGGTAATGCCTACACGAAACCAACAAAAAAAAAGACCGCGGAAAAAAGTGCCCGCCAAAAGGCTTTCTCTTGCCCGATTGTGGCGATTTACCCTGGCACTTTTTCTGCTTCTCGTGCTGTTTGGCTCAATCACTGTCGCAGGCTATGTGATTTTCTTCGGCACTGCTTTTGCCCGGGATATCCCGGTCGATCTGCATGAGATTATCTTTGAAGAGCCCGACCCGCCGGAGCATTTCTCGGTAGAGGGGGAACCCCCCCCCAGGCTGCTCGGCAATCTTCCCAAAGTCGCTATCATCATCGATGATATGGGCTATCACAAACAACTCGGAGAGCAGTTGCTTGGTCTGCCGGTGGTGCTCAATTACTCCTTTTTGCCCTTTGTCCCGCACAGCAGAGTGCAGGCGGTTCAGGCCCATCTGGCCGGGAGAACGGTTCTGCTCCATTTGCCCCTGCAACCGAGGAATCCGGCCTGGAATCCTGGGCCGGGGGCCCTGCTTGTCGACGATACCCCGCCCTTGCGGCGGGAAAAATTTGTCCGCTGCCTGGCAGAAATCCCCCACGTCAGTGGGGTGAACAACCATATGGGGTCACTTTTTACCGAAGATTCCCAGGCCATGACTGAGGTTATGGGGGAGATTCACGCCAACGGGCTGTTTTTTGTCGACAGCTACACCACTTCGGCAAGCACCGGTCTGCAGGTTGCCGGCGAATTGCAGGTCAGAAGTGCCCGGCGGGATGTTTTTCTGGATAATATTCTTGATGAGAGGCAAATCTGTCTTCGTCTGGAAGAACTGGTGGAGATTGCTCTCCGACGGGGGTGGGGGATAGGCATTGCCCATCCCCACCAGGTGACGGTTGATGCATTGCGGCGCTGTGCCCCCTCCTATCAGGGGCAAGTCGAGTATGTCGGGGTTGAGGAAATTATTGCCGGCCAGCCATAAAACTGGTCCCTGGCAACTCTTGTTTAACCCGAAAATGATGTTCTGCAGCCAGCTCGGGGTGCGTCCTGCGCACCACTCTTTCTCATGGCCCCGTGATGATGTCTGATCTGTTGCTGGTCGGTGCGCGGTGCACACCCTACGGCGAGGCCCTCTGTGGAAGTTATTTGTAGGGTGCGTCATACGCACCGTTCTGCTTTAGGGGGTGCATCTTACCATGAACTGCTGGTTGGTATACCGCAGCTGAGACCAGAGCCGGTTAGTCCGGGCTGGGTACTATCCCCCACCCACAACAGTGGGGATAAGAACCTTCACGATATTTTCCTTTTTGACAAAAGGAAAATATCTCAGGTTCTAATGTTTGAAGGAGCGCTGGCCGGTGAACATCATTGCCACCGGCGGATCTGCCTGGTTGCACGCCTCGATCACTTCAAAATCGCGCATTGAGCCCCCGGCCTGGAGAATCGCCGAAACCCCCTGGACGATACCGACATCGGCCCCATCGCGGAAGGGGAAGAAGGCATCGGAGATCATCACTGTCCCGGGCAGGCCGGCGCGGTCGGCTTGCACCTGCCGGTCGATGGCCTCCTTTGCGGCGGGGTCTTGCTTGCCCTGGGCAATGGCCAGGACCAGATCGGCATACCCTATGCCCAGAGCATCAAAGCAGAGGATATCGGCGTACTTGTGATAGGCCTTGTGCACCGCAATCTCGGCGACCCCAACCCGATCCTGCTCGCCGGTACCGATTCCCACCGTGCAGCCATCTTTGACGTAGAGCACCGAATTGGAGGTGACCCCGTGTTCGATCGCCCAGCCGAAGATCATATCGTCGAGTTCCCGTGGGGTTGGCTGGCGCCGGCAACTGTAGTCGCGGCCCTGCCAGGTTGCGGTTGCCGGCTTGAGGTCGGCCGGGCTGCGGATGGAGTTCTGCGCTGATTGCTGCACAATAATTCCGCCATCGATTAAGCTTTTAAAATCGACAAAGCGGAACTCTGCAAAATCGGCCAGCCGATCAATCCCGGCAATCTGAATAATCCGCAGATTCTTACGTTTTTTGAGGATGTTCAGACTCGCCGGGGTAAATTCCGGGGCAGAGACCACCTCGAGGTAGTTTTCGGCAAGGAGTTCGGCGGTGTCGCTATCGCAGAGGCGGTTGAGGACTACTGCCCCGCCGAAGGCGGCGATACGGTCGGCGCGCAGGGCCCGTTGCAGGGCATTGGCCAGACTATCGCCGTAGGCGGCACCGCAGGGGTTGTTGTGTTTGAGGATCACCGCCGCAGGGCGGTCCATCAGATACTTGATGATATTCAAGCCGTTGTCGACATCGGTGAGGTTGATTTTCCCGGGGTGTTTGCCGACCTGGAGCATGTCGCTGACGGAAATTGCCGAAACCAGGCCGTTCCCCGGTTCGATAAAGTGGCAGTCACCCAGGGTGAGGTTGCCGTTGACCAGTTCATAGAGCGCCGCCTGCTGGTCGGGGTTTTCCCCATAACGAACCCCCCGTTCCTCAACCGTGCCGTCATCCTGAACAATTTTCCAGATTTTCTTGCGGTAGATCAAAGTCTGCCCGTCAAAGGAGATGGTCATTTCCAGCGGGAAAGCGTCGCCGAGAATTTGCGAGTAGATCTTTTTCAAATCAGTCATGGGGAGTCCTTTCTGGTTGAGAGCGTTCACCCGGAGGAGGGCTGGGGAAGGGGTTGTCCACCGGTACTGAAAGGTGGCAATACTGTATCTGCTGCAAGATTCTGCCCGTTGAGGCAGGAATAGGGGCCTATCTGAACCCCCCTGGCCAGTTGGCAATTGTCGAGGATTGCCCCCTGGCCGATCCGGCAGAACGACCCGATCCGGGTACCGCCGGTTATCCGCACTGCGGTTTCGATCAGGCAGTCACTGCTGACCTCGACATCGGGAGCAATCCAGATGGTCTCTGGATTCTCCATCGATACCCCCTGGCTCATCAGTTCACGGTTTCGGCGCTGTTGCAGCACGTTCTCCGCTTCGGCAAGTTCGACCCGGGAATTGACCCCGAGCACCTCAACCGGTGATGCGGCAAGGAAGCGGTTGACGTGGTGACCGGCATGAACGGCAAGGGCGATAATGTCGGTGAGATAGACCTCGCCCTGGCTGTTGTTGCTGCCGACCTTTTTCAGGGCAGAAAAGAGGAACTCTTGGTCAACGCAGTAGATCCCGGCGTTGATCTCTTTGATCCGCAACTGCTCGGCGGTGGCATCCTTTTGTTCGACAATCCCCTGTACCCGGCCATCTTCACCGCAGAGAACCCGCCCATAATTGCTGGGGTCGCCAAGGGTGGTGGTCATAAAGGTTACCATTGCCGACTGGCGACGGTGTTCCTGCGCCATGTTGATGAGTGTTTCACTGCGGATCAGTGGGGTATCACCGCAGAGAATCATCACCGTTCCATCCTTTTCAGGGAGAGCGGTTTCCGCCGTAAGAACCGCGTGACCGGTACCGAGTTGCTCCTGCTGAACGACAAATTCAACATCCTGTTCAGCCATGACCTCCCTTACCGCTTCGGCTTGATGGCCGATAATCAGCAGGGTGCGCCTGGCCTGCAACGGCCGGGTGGCGGTCAGGACATGGTGGATCATCGGTGCGAAAAATACTTCATGGAGGACCTTGGCCCGGGCGGAGCGCATTCTGGTGCCCTTGCCGGCGGCGAGGATTACCAGAGAAAGTGGTGAGGTATGCATGAATATCCTCAAATAAACAGGTGAAAGTATCGGCTTGACACGTATGAAGAGTGTAGACCACCCATTTCGGCTGCGGTTATTTACCCCAGCAATCGCACCAGAGAAGTAGTGTGGCACGCAGTGGTTTTGCTGCATGCCCTTATGGGGAGATAGTCAATAACATGAAGATGTTGATGCTGTATCTTGTGACTAATGTAAATACTATTCCGCACTTTTGCAAGCCAGATCAGCCTGTTGTCAGGGACAAATCCTTCTCTTGCCGAAAAAATGCCTCAGGGTAGCTGAGGAACGGCGATTATCGACGGCATTTTTCAGGAAGCCTGGTGAAAAACTTACCGGAATCTGACATGAGCTTAAAAAAACTCGGCTATTAAAGAGAGGTCAGAGAAAACGGAACGGCTTGATCAAGCCGGAAATGCCGGACAGAACTTGGCAGAGCCAGGCCAAAATGGAATTTGTTGGTTACACAGCCCAACAGGTAAGGAGGAACAATGGAACGTCTAGAGAACTATCGACCATCGGAAAGTGAGGAGTATATGAGTGCTCTTCAACTCACCTATTTCCGGGCAAAACTTAGCCGTTGGCGGAATCAGTTGATTGAGGAATCTCTGGAGAGTCGTCGAGGCCTGCGCGATACCCGCCTGCGTCAACC
>JAZBOD010000481.1:0-13965 GCA_036350955.1 Desulforhopalus sp.
ATCCCGCGGTCTCAACCATTTTGGCCATGCCGGCCTGGTCAAACGGGTGATTGGCGGTCACTGGGGACTGGTGCCCAAGCTCCAGCGGCTGGCGATGGAAAACACGATCGAAGCTTATAACCTGCCGCAGGGGGTGATCTCCCATCTGTATCGGGATATCGCCGCAAAAAAGCCGCGCACTGTCACCTCGGTCGGCCTGGGCACCTTTGTCGATCCGCGCCTTGGTGGCGGACGGATCAATGCCGCAACGACCGAAGAACTTGTTGAATTGATACAATTTGACGGGGTCGACTATCTCGCCTACCGTACCTTTCCGATCGATGTGGCGATCCTCCGCGGCACCACCGCCGACGGCAATGGCAATGTCACCATGGAAAAGGAGGCCTTGACTCTCGACTCCCTGGCGATGGCGATGGCGGCCAAAAATTCCGGTGGCATCGTCATTGTCCAGGTGGAAAGGATAGCCGACCGAGGCACTCTGCACGCCCGGCAGATCAAAATTCCCGGAATTCTTGTCGATTATGTGGTGGTTTCCCGACCGGAAAACCACTGGCAGACCTTTGGCGATGCCTATAATCCGGCGCGCAGCAGTGAAATCCGCATGCCGCTGCAGTCCCTGCCGCCGATGCCGATGAGCGCCCGGAAAATCATCGCCCGGCGTGCGGCCTTTGAACTGCGGCCGGGGAGTATCGTCAACCTCGGGATCGGCATGCCGGAGGGGGTCGCCAATATCGCCAACGAAGAGGGGATTCTTGAGCATCTCACCCTCACGGCGGAACCCGGGGTGATCGGCGGTCTTCCCGAGGGAGGGCTCAATTTCGGCTCAGCAATCAATACCGAAGTCCTCATCGATCAGAACGCCCAGTTTGATTTTTACGATGGCGGTGGCCTGGAACTGGCCTTTCTTGGCCTTGCCCAGGCCGACCGGGAGGGGAACCTCAACGTCAGTAAGTTTGGTCCACGGCTGGCCGGTGCCGGAGGGTTCATTAATATCAGCCAGAATGCCCGGAAGGTGGTTTTTGTCGGGACTTTTACCGCCGGAAAACTGGAAATCGCTGCCAGTCTGGGTAATCTGCAGATCCTCAGGGACGGCGAGAATCCGAAGTTTGTCGATCAGGTCGAGCATGTCACCTTCAGCGGTGCCTATTCGGTGCGCAAGGGACAGCAGGTGCTCTATATCACCGAACGCTGTGTCTTCCAATTGACTCCGGAGGGCATGGAACTGATCGAAATTGCCCCTGGGATGGATTTGCAGGCCGATATCCTCCAGCGGATGGATTTTACCCCGCTGATCAGCGAGCCGCTGCGGCGGATGGATGAACGGATCTTTCGGCCCGAATCGATGGGGCTGGCGGCAGACTTTTTTGCCGGGTAATTTTGCCGGGGCAGCTTTCGGTGGCTGGAATGGGTATCACCTTGCTGCGGGGTGCGTCATATCCACCACTTTAGCCCTATGGGAGTTTGCTGTTTGGTGCGCAGTGCGCACCCGATAATGTGCTGACGAGAAGGCCTAGAGCGCGCAGCTGGCGGCATGTCCAGGCAGTCTGGGCCAGGCTATTCTCCTATAAAAAGAGCATGGTTGTGTTTCTAATATACTGAATATAGATGAAAAATATGGAATTATGAAAAACCTTTTCACCAATCCTTTCGGGACTCTTGCATTAAATGGTACTACCAATTATAATGCGCCGATTGGTAGGACCAATTAGGGGAGCGGATATGTGACGCGGCCGGATGAACCGATCGCTCAGCAACTCGCAAAAAACAAGGAGGAAACAGATGGAAAAACGGAAAATGATTGTGGGCTTGGGCCTGGCTTTAACCCTGGCGTTGACGTCCAGTGCCTTTGCCGCCGACAAGCGAGAAAAGTTTGGTTCCGACAAGCGTGCCGAACAGATCAAGCAGGAGTTGCGTACCATCGAGCCGTCCACCGAAACCTTCCGCTGGAAGATGGTCATGCCATGGTCGAAAGGGCTGCTCTTCTATGATATGGCCCAGCATTTCGCCGATTCGGTCAAACTCGCTTCCGGCGGCCGGCTGGACATCAAACTTTTCTCCGCCGGTGAACTGGTCGGCGCGATGGAGTCTTTTGATGCGGTGAGCAAGGGCTCCGCCGATATCGGCCATGACTGGCCGGGATACTGGATGGGCAAAAACGACAACTTCAACTCGTTCGCCTCCGTCCCCTTTGGCCTGGATACCGAAGGGTACAACATCTGGCTGTACGAGCGTGGTGGCCTTGAGCAGATGCAGGAACTCTACGGCCGTTACAACCTCTATGCCCTGCCCGGCGGGAACGGCGGTCAGGAGATGGGCTTTTTCTCCAATAAAAAGGCCACCACCATGGCCGACTACAAAGGGATGCGTCTGCGTACCCCTGGCTGGTTCATGGATATCATGAATCGCCTCGGCGCCTCGGTTACCCCGCTGCCCGGCGGCGAGATCTACCTGGCCCTTGAGCGCGGCGTCATCGATGCCGCCGAGTTCAGCACCCCGGCGATCAACTTCCCGATGGGTTTTGACGATATTACCAAATACGTGCTCACCCCCGGCGTGCATCAGCCTTCGGTACAGTGTGCCTTCTTTATCAATATGGACTCGTACAACAAACTTCCGGCCGACCTGAAGTGGATCATCGACATCGCCGCCAAGGAGACCCAGCTGTGGTCTGCTGCCTGGCAGGAGAACCTCAACATCGAGGCGATCAAACTCTTTAAAGAGAAGGTCGAGTTCGTCAAGATGGACGACGAGGCGATCACCGAATTTGCCAAGGTGACCAAGGAGTATCTGGAAGAGGTCAAGGCCAAGAACCCCGACGCCAAGAAGACCCTCGATTCCCAGGAGCAGTTCAAGCGTGACTTCGCCGACTGGCGAGAGATCCGCAGCGGTATCACCCCCTGGCCGATTGATGACTTCATCGCCGGCAAGCGGATGCAGTAATCATCTTCTGATGTTCAGCAGCAGCGGGGGCGGTTACACGCCCCCGCTGTCCTTTATTGTGATCCACAGTCTGATGAGGCAGCTATGCAGTTCATCGCCCGCGCAATAAATGCCCTCAACGAGTTTGTCGGCCGCTACTCCTCTTACCTGATCCTGCCCCTGATCGGGGTGGTCAGTTATGAAGTCCTGATGCGTTACGGCTTCAACGCCCCCACCGCCTGGGCTTTCGAGATGACGGTTTTTATTTACGGTGTCCACTACATGCTTGCCCTGGCCTATGCCCACAAGCACGACGGACATGTGGCCATCGATATCTTTGAGTCGAGGCTGCCGAAAACCCCGCGGACCCTTCTGCGGATCATCGCCAACCTTGTCCTTTTTATCCCGACCATTGGTTTGCTCACTGTCTGGTCATTTATCTATTTCAATACCGCCTGGGGCATGAGCGAACGCGCCTCCTCATCCTGGGCCCCGCTGATCTACCCTTACAAGTTTATCATGGCCGTCGGCTTTCTCCTGCTCCTCCTGCAGGGGCTGGCGAAGCTGATCGAGGATATCCGCTCCCTGCGCAGTTCCGCAGAGTCCTAGCCTGCACCATAAGAGGAAGATATGACCCCAGAAATGATGGCAATTCTGATGTTTACCAGCCTGGTGGCGCTGATTATCATCGGCCACCCGCTGGCGGTGACCCTGGCCGCGGTCGCCATGCTGTTCGGCTTGATCGATAATGGATTCAATGTCCCCGCCCTGCTCGACCTGTTCGTCAATAACTCCTGGGGGATCTTTCTCAATTACACCCTGGTGGCGATCCCGCTGTTTATCTTCATGGCGCAGATCCTTGACCGGTCGAAGGTTTCGGAGGGGCTGTTTGACGCACTGTACATCACCCTTGGCGGGCTGCGTGGCGGACTTGGCCTGGCGGTGATCATGGTTTCGACGGTCTTTGCCGCCACCACCGGGATTATAGGGGCCTCAGTGGTCGCCATGGGGCTGATGGCCACCCCGGCGCTGCTCCGGCGGGGCTACAGCCGGCCCCTTTCCTCCGGGATCATCTGTTCTTCCGGCACCCTGGGGATTCTCATTCCGCCGAGCATCATGCTGGTGGTCTACGGCGGTCTGACCGGGCTCAAAGAGACCTCGGTGGGCAATCTCTTCGCGGCGGCGATTGTCCCCGGTCTGATCCTCTCCGGCCTCTACCTGCTCTATGTGGCGGTGCTCTGCGGTATCAACCCCAAGCTCGGCCCGCCGATTCCCAGGGCGGAGCGCACCGCCACTGCCGGTGAGAAGTTCATGATGGTGACCAAGAACTTCGTCCCGCCCTTCGGTCTGATTCTGGTGGTGATGGGCACCATCCTTGCCGGGGTGGCCACCCCCACCGAGGCCGCCGCCCTGGGTGCGGTAGGAGCGGTGGTGCTCGCCCTGGTCTCCCGCAAGCTCTCCTGGGAGGTGATCACCCAGGCGTCGATCTCCACCGCCCGGACCACGGCGATGATCATGGCGCTGTTTGTCGGCGGCAAACTGTTCAGTGTGGTGTTTCTCAGCATGGGTGGGGGAGACGTCGTCGCCGACGCTCTGCTCGGCATGCAGGTCAGTCCCTACGTGGTGCTGTTCATCATGATGGGCGTGGTCTTTTTCCTGGGGATGTTCATTGACTGGGCGGCGATCCTCCTGGTGGTGGTGCCGATCTTTACCCCGATCGCCATGGATCTCGGCTTTGACCCGCTGTGGTTTGCCATGCTGATCTGCATCAACCTGCAGACCTCCTTTTTGACCCCACCCTTTGGTTACGCCCTGTTCTACTTCAAAGGGGTGGCACCGCCGGAATTCACTATGGGCGATGTCTACAAGGGGATTGTCCCGTTTGTGCTGATCCAGATTATCGGCCTGGTCCTGATGGTTGCCTTCCCGCAGCTGATCACCTGGCTGCCCGATCTGGCGTTTGGCCGCTGATTCGGCCTGATCGATCCTGGCCTGAAGAAAACGTCCCGAGGTTGACCGGTAGCGCACCGGTCAGCCGGGGCGTTTTTTTTTGCGTGCTCATCGGGCACAATCTGTGTGAAAAGAGTGCTCTTCAACAGAGAGGAGAGTATAATCTTCTCTCTGGCAGGGGAGCCTTATGCCTTTTCCCATACTTTCCTGCCGTATTTCGCCGCTGCGGCAGCGGCTGGTCTGCCGCCAATCTGTGAAGCTGCCAGCACTGGCGGCTCTCTTGAGTCATCAATTCTGAGGAGGAACCTGCGATGCGTGTGAGAATACTGCTTTTCACCATGTGCTGCTGCCTGCTTGCCGTCTGGCAGCCGGCGCTGGCGAAGACTCCGGTCAATATTGCGGTGGTGACCAACCCCAGTTTTGTCCATGTCCAGGCGGCGAACTGGTTCAAGGAAGAGGTGGAGAGTGCATTTCCCGGCAAATATGAAATCGTCGTCCACCACTCCGGTGCTCTGGGCAGCGAGACCCAGGTGCTGCAGCAGATCCAGTTGGGCACTACCCAGATGTCGGTTTGTACCACCGGGCCGATTGAGGCTTTTGTCCCGGAGATCAAGGCGCTGGAGATGCCGTTTCTCTTTCCTTCCTACGAGGCGGCGGACAGTGTCCTTGACGGACCGATCGGCCAGGACCTCGCCGACCGCCTGAATGGCCAGGGTTTTGTCGCCCTCCATTTTCTTGACAACGGATTTCGCAATGTCACCAACGCAAAACAGCCGATCAGAACTCCCAAGGATGTGGCCGGGATGAAGATCCGCACCATGGAAGCGCCTACCCATCTGGCCATCTGGCGGGCCATCGGCGCCAATCCGACCCCGATGGCCTGGCCGATTTTCACCGCTCTGCAGCAGGGGGTGATTGATGGCCAGGAAAATCCGGTGGCGGTGATCCATGCCGCCAAACTCTTTGAAGCGGGGCAGAAGTACCTGACCCTCTCCCGGCATGTCTATTCGGCGCTGGTCTTCATCGCCAACAAAAATTTTATTGACCAGCTTCCCGAGGCTGACCGGGAGGTATTTCTTGTCGCAGCCCGTAATGCCTCCTTAAAAGGCCGGGCATTTATTCGTGACAATGAGGCACGGCAACTGGCAGAACTGCGCGCCGCCGGGATGGAGATTGAAGAGAATCCGGACAGTGCTGCATTTCAGCAGGCGACCGCCTCGGTGCTCGAAGGGATGACCGGGGAGACCAGGCAAATTGTCGAACAGATCCGCCAGGCGGTGCAGTGACCGAGGCCGGCAGCGGGGTGAAGTGGGGCGGCTGGCTGGAAAAAATCAGCTGGACCGCCAATGCGCTGGTGGAGAGGTCGTTGCTGGTGATCGGCACGGCAATCTGTCTTATTCTCTTCGCCCAGGTATTCTGGCGTTATGCCGGTTCATCCCTAGGCTGGTCGGAGGAGGTGAGCCGCCATCTGCTGGTGGCGATCACCTTTCTCGGGAGCACCGCCGCCTACCGCCGGGCCGGCTTTATCGGTCTGCGCGGTATCGGTCAGTGGTTTGGCCCCCGGGTTGAGAAGACGATTCTTTTTCTGCTGCAACTCCTCACCCTGACCTGTTTCGCCCTGATCTGCTGGTTCGGGGTGGTCTACACCGTTAAGGCCTGGGGCCACACCTCCGCCTCCCTGCAGATCCCCATGGCCCTGCCCTTTGTGGTGATCCCCCTTGCCGCGCTGATTCTGTTGCTGCACGTTCTTGCCGATATCCTCAAAACCCTTCAGGGGAACGGGCAATGACCGTTGTACTGCTCTTTTTCCTGCTTTTCCTGCTCATCGCCCTGGGGATGCCGATTGCTCTGGCAATCGGCATCCCGGCGATCGGGCTTATCCTCACCCCGGGAGTTTTCCCTTCGGGGGTTTCGAGTCTGGCGCTTGGCCAGACCATCATCCAGCTGCTGTTTGCCGGAGTAGATTCCTTTGATCTGCTGGCGGTACCCCTGTTCATGCTTGCCGGAACCATCATGGAACGGGGAGGAATCTCCCGGCAGATCATCGATTTTTCCGAAAGCCTGGTCGGTTGGGCACCAGGTGGGCTGGCCTGCGCCTGTATCGTCGCCTCGATGTTTTTTGCCGGAATCTCCGGCTCGGCTGCCGCTGATACTGCGGCCATCGGGGCCATTGCCATTCCGGCAATGATCCGCCAGGGGTATCCCCCGGCATTTGCTGCGGCGGTGGTGGCCGCCGGGGGCGCAATCGGGGTGATCATTCCTCCGTCGATCCCGATGGTGATCTTTGGTTTTCTGACCAATGTCTCGGTTGCCAGGCTTTTTGCCGGAGGGATGCTGGTTGGCGGGTTGTTCGGCCTCACTCTGATGCTGGTTACCGTAGTTGTTTCCTGGTCGCGGGGCTACGGGACGCGTCAGCCTTTTTCCGGGCAGCGCCTTTGGCTGGCCTTTCGCGAGGCGGGCTGGGCCCTCGGGGCGCCGGTGATTGTCCTCGGCGGCATTCTCAGCGGGCTGGTCACGGTCACCGAGGCCGCCGCTCTGGCGGTATTCTACGCCCTGTTCGTCAGTATGGTGATCAACCGGGAACTGGGCTGGGGCGATTTACCTGAACAGGTGATCCGCTCCCAGGTTACCGCCTCAACTATCCTGCTGATCATTGCCATGGCCAAAGTCTTTACCTGGCTGGTGGCGATGCAGCAGACCAGTCAGCTGCTCAGTGAAGTGATGGTGGGCTTGGGTTTGCCACCCTGGGGGCTGCTGCTGTTGACGATGTTTGGCCTGCTGCTGGTTGGCTGTGTCATTGAGACGACCGCCGCGCTGATCCTGCTGGTGCCGGTCCTGGTGGTTCTTACCCCGCAGATGGGCATCGACCCGATCCAGTTCGGCGTTCTGGTGGTACTCAATCTCGCCGTAGGCATGCTTACCCCGCCGGTGGGGATTTGCCTTTTTGTCAGCTGTGGCATCTCCGGGGTGCCGCTCAGCAAGGTCTCTGTGGCGGCACTGCCGCTCATCGGTGCCGCTCTGGCCACCCTCCTGCTCGCCAGTTTCTGGCCACCCCTCACCCTCTGGCTGCCCACCCTGATCTACCAGTAAATTGTCCCAGCGCCACATCAGCCTGCAGCGGCCGGGGGCTCAATCGGTCGATTACCGCCAGCCTGACCTGCCGGGCTGCCGCTTCCGGCAGGTCAGGGGAGTCTCAAGGTTTTAGGCCGGTTGGCCAAGCGGCAATCAGCCGAGTTTTTCGCCGACCGCTTTACCGTAGTCCTGGCAGGCCTTCAGTCCTTCGGGGCTGCCAACCATCAACTCGGTGAGATTGAGGGCACCGAGGTCGGTCATATCCATTTTAAAGACGTGGCGCATGGTGTCGTAGATCATCGGTGCACTCTCGCCGCTGTGGGTATGGGAACCGAAAGCCCCTCCCACCTTGCCGACGAGGTTGGCGAGTTCCGCCTTAAAGAGGAACTGTTTCATTCCGCCGGTAATATCTTTATGGTAGGTCGGGCAGCCGAAAAGGTAGCCGTCGAAGCCGGTGATATCTTCCTCGGTTTCAATCTCGGCGATCGATTTTACGGTCACCTCGCACCCGGCAAAGCGTAACCCTTCGGCAAGATAGTTGGCCATTGTTTCGGTTTTGCCGGTCCTGCTGGAATAGACGATCAGTACCCTCTTCATGCGTTCTCCTAGTTGATTATTGATAATTTCTCTCACCCTCGTCCACCATAGAGAGTATTTCCCCTGCGGTCAAGATTTCTGTTGGTATCGGTGCTGGCTTACCGGGATAATCGGAAAAAAATTGCCAGAGATGATCAGAAGAGTTAGGTTATACGGTGCCTCGAGAGCAACAAACCGGTCTTGTGGGGTACAACAAAGGGGACCTGGTGGGGGGAAGGTATTTAGGCAATCATGCCGGTTGGGAGGAAAATGGGGAGTTCAGAACAGAGACCGCAAGGGTTGTATATTATCGCCATCAGCCTGCACGGGCTGATCCGGGTTAACGCTCCGGAACTGGGTCGTGATGCCGATACCGGCGGACAGATAAAGTATGTTCTTGAGCAGGCCAAGGCGCTTGGTGAACTGGCGGAAGTGGAAAAGATCGACCTTTTGACCAGGTTTATCGAGGACGATGCGGTTGCTCCTGACTATGCCCAAAAATTCGAAGAGATCTCCACCAAGGCCCGGCTGGTCAGGCTACGCTGCGGTGGGCGCAAGTATTTGCGTAAAGAGCTGCTTTGGCCCCACCTCGAAGAGTTCATCGACCAGGCGATGCGGTTTATCAAGCAGCAGGGCCGTACCCCCGACCTGATCCACGGCCATTATGCCGATGCCGGGTATGTCGGTCGGGAACTGGCTGATGCCTTTGATGTCCCCTTTGTCTTTACCGGCCATTCCATGGGACGTAACAAGCTGAAGAAGCTGCTGGCTGACGGCTTGCCTCCGGCGAAAATTGAGCAGCAGTACAAGATGCAGACCAGGATTGCCACAGAGGAGAGTATTATTGCCGGCGCCGCCTTGATCATCACCTCCACCCGCCAGGAAATAGAGCGTCAGTATGGCCTGTATGACGGCAAACCAGGGAATATCTTCCGGGTTATCCCGCCGGGAATTGATCTGCACACCTTCTATCCCTACTACGACGTTCAGCTTGACCCGGATCTGCTGAAAGAGGAGGTGAAGCAGACCCGGGTCGCCCTGCTCCGGGAACTCCACCGTTTCTGGACGGTACCGGAAAAACCCTTTATCCTTGCCCTGTGCCGTCCAGATCATCGCAAGAACATTAACGGATTGATTCGTGCCTACGGTACCAGCCAGGAGTTGCGCGCTGTCGCCAATCTCGCAGTTTTTGCCGGAATCCGCTCTGATATCAGCGCCATGGAGGAGAACGAAAGGGCGGTACTCACCGACATGCTGCTGGAGATGGACCGTTATGATCTCTATGGTAAACTGGCGATCCCGAAGCGCCACAATTTCACCACCGAGGTCCCGGAGTTATACCGGATCTGTGCCGAGAGCGGCGGGGTTTTCGTCAACCCCGCCCTGGTTGAACCCTTTGGCCTCACCCTGATCGAGGCCGCCGCCTGCGGCGTACCGATCGTCGCCACCGATGACGGCGGGCCCCTGGAAATTATCGGCAACTGCGAAAACGGCCTGCTTGTCGATGTCGCTGATCCGGAAAGTATTGCCGGGGCGATCACCGGAATTCTCTACGACCGTGAGCAATGGCAGCGCTATTCCAATAACGGGATCAACGGTGTGCGCAGCCACTATTCCTGGCAGGCCCATGCCCAGGGATATCTTCAGGCAGTTCAGGAACTGCTGCCGGCACCGCAGGTTGCCTCGGCAGCCGAGGAGAATAACGGCACAGTTTCCGCGGAGCGGCCGTCATTTGGCCGCCGCCTGATGCGGGTTGGCGATCTGCTGATCACCGATATCGACAACACTCTGGTCGGCGAAGAGAGCAGCATGCGTCAGCTCTTTCGTCTGTTCGCGGAAAAAAAGCACCAGTTGGCCTGGGGCGTTGCCACCGGCAGAAGCCTTGAGCTGACCATCGAGGTGATGACCGAACACGATTTTCCGATGCCGGATATCCTGGTCTGCTCGGTGGGAACGGAAATCTACTACGGCCCCGATCTGCGCATCGATAAGGGTTGGCAAAAGCACATCTCCTATCACTGGAAACCGGAGGCGATCAAAGAACTGCTCGACAGGCTGCCTTTTTTGCACTCCCAGGAGGCGGAGGGACAGCGCAGCCACAAGATCAGTTACTACCTGGAGGAGAAGGGCGATCAGCTGGCGCAGATCCGGACCCTGTTGCGCCGGGAAAAACTGGGCTGCCAGGTGATCTATTCCCACGGCCAGTTTCTCGATATCCTTCCCCTGCGGGCATCAAAGGGGAGGGCGGTGGACTATCTGCGCTACAAATACCAGTTCTCGCCGCGCCAGCTGCTGGTGGCCGGCGATTCCGGCAATGACGAAGACATGCTCAATACCGCAGCAAGAGCTGTTGTGGTAGCCAACCACAGCGACGAACTGCTTCCCTTGAAAAATCGGCAAAATGTCTATTTCAGCAGCCAGGAATATGCCGCCGGCATCCTTGACGGCCTGCGCCATTACGGTTTTGTCTGAGCCTCAATGCCCGCCAATCAGGCTTGCCCGCGGTTTGAACTGGAGATGGTAGAACATTTCCAGATAACGGTTGGTCTCCTGCCGTTCCAGATTGGTGGCGAACTTCCAGAATCCGTAGAGACAGGTAAGGCTTAACAGTCTTTTAGCGTAGCGGTTCCAGGTATACCGGGCCTGGATCCGTGCCACGGCATGTGCTGAGAGCTGCTGCCAGTATTCCGGGTCTTCTTCGCAGCGCTGGAAAAAGGCGATAATTTTTGCCGTCGCCGCCGGTCCGTGATTGGGGTCGATGTGAAAACCGGACACCCCATCTTCAATAATCTCCAACGGGCCACCATAGCGGGTGGCAAAGGTTGGCAGGCCACAGGTCATCGCCTCGACCACGGTGAGACCGAAAGCCTCAAAAAAGGCGGGTTGGACGAAGATCCCCCTGCTGTCGGCTATACAGCGGTACAGCTCTCCCGCCAGACGCTTTTCCAGTCTGCTGCCCAGCCAACGGACCTGGCCATCGAGCTGGTACTCGTCAAAAAGCCGGTGCATCTGGCCGATCTGCTCCTGCTCCTCGCTGTCCGAGGATTCCCCCGGGTGAATTGTCCCGCCGATCAGCAGCAGATTGGCTCTTTGGCGCAGCTGCTGATCTTCGCCATACCACTGGAGCAGGCCGCTGAGGTTTTTGATCCGGTCGAGCCGGGCCATGGAAAAAATCAATGGTCGTTCCGGCTCGGCAAAGCTGCCCCGACAGAACTGCTGCGGCGGGCCGTAAAGCAGTTCGCGCACCTCACCTTGTACATCGGCAAAACGTCTCGCCCCTGTGGTTGCAGGAAAATAGATCTCGGCGTCGGCACCAGGAGAGACAATATTGAATTTCGGGTCGAAGACGTCGATCCCGTGGAGGATCCGCTGCAGGCCCGGCATGGTGAAGGACCGATAGCTCTCGTACTGGCCGACCACATCCGCTGAACCGGCAATTTCCTGGAAGGTCGAGGTAATGATGAAGTCCGAGGAGTTCATTGCGATCAGGTCGGCGGTGAACTGGCAGGAAAAATGGTACTGCTCCTCCATCTCCTGCCAATAGAGGCTGGAGTAGAGATATTTGGTCTTTTCCAAAGCATGGGCGATGGTACACTGGGTTACCCCGAGGTTCTGGGCGATGAGATAGGCGGCGAGGTTGCCGTCGGAGTAGTTGCCGATCACCAGATCGGGTCGTCGGCCGAGACGTTCAAGAATAGCGGTTTCGGCCTCGCGGCTGAAGCCTTCGAGATAGGGCCACACTTCAAAGCGGGAGATCCACTGGTCGATCACCGACCCGTCGAGGCGACGGAAGGGAATGCGCACGATGGTGACATTTTCGGTGCCTTCGACATGCTCCTCCGGGAGGTTGCAGGTGGTGCCGCCTGCCTCGGGAATAAGCCGGGTGAGGATAATTATCCGGGGCTTGATATCCAGGCCCTGGCGGTAGAGCCTCTCCTGCATCTCTTTTTCAAGGGCTTTGACCTGATCGAGGATGTACACTACCTGGCCTCCGGTATCGGGGAGGCCGAGAACGTCCGCCTGGCCGAAAAAACCATGGGGGGAGAGCAGGGCGATATTGAAAATCATCGGCACCCGGTCGAGGAACTCTTCCAGGGTACTGTGGTCCGGTGCCTCGAGGAGATTGGCCAAGAGACTCATGGTACTCCGGATATCGCCGAGAGTTCTTCCCCACCCCGGGGCAAAGCCAAGGGCGGTAAGTGACTGAGTGAAATCGCTCCACTCCAGATTTGCCGGCTTGTCGGCCAGCAGTTCCATGCCACGGACCAGGGCCTGGCGCAGACTGTCCACCGAAGTGATTCGCTCATTGATCATGAAGGCCTGAGAGCCATAACCGTGGACGCTGAGAAACGAGAGGATCAGCTGGTCCCCGCCGGTAAGGTTGCGGGCAAGCCGGCTGGAAAAATGGCGGTTAAGGAACTCAACGCCGCTGCCGATTGAGCGGGACTGGCTCATTTTCGGCAACGCCCGTTCAAAGGGGGCAAAATCGATTTCGAGAACTTTGTTTATCGGCGAGCCGGTGATAAGACTCTCCTTGTGGGCGAAAAATTCTCCGGCACTGATCTCCCGGAGCCGATTATCGCTGAAATCGTAATGGTAATAATGCCATTGGGCTACCCGCGGGCGGATGACAAGAAACAGGCCATCGGCGGTGACGGCTGCTTCCTGGCTCCTCTTGATCAGCTCCGCGCAGGGTGGCGCAGAGGCACCGGGATCGTTTTCGGTGGCATAGAGCTGCCAGCTATCCCACAGTTCGCTGCCGAGAAGCAGGGTTTTCCCGGTGCTCCGGTAGTGGCGAAAGAGGCTGTCGAGGAGATCGCGGTCGATCTCGGCAAAAAGGTTTACGGCTACCGTCATGGTTTCCTCCAGGAGTGACAGGGCTTTTTCCAGGGAGTATACTCGCTTTGCACCGACCTCGCAAATCGCCGCGGTTCACTCTCCGCCCCAGGACGGCCGAGGACCTGTCGGGATACTTGTCTGCCGGGAGTGAACCCGCCGACGCCAAACGCAATCTGCCTGAACCTGTCGTGGAGAAAATGAACATGTCCCTGTTGCTGCAGCTCACGCTTCTCGGGCTCGCCTTTTACCTGTTCTGCGTGCTCTTCATGTACCTGAGCCAGGATTCACAGCTTTTTTATCCACCTGCGGCTCACCATTCAGGCGAAACGGATGAGCGGCTGGTTGCGTATCAGCTGGTGCGGGAAGAGGTGACCCTTAACGGGTGGCTGGTTAACCCAGCCTACGCCAGGGAAAAACTGCTGGTCTATTATGGCGGCAATGCCGAGGATGTCTTCTATAGTCTCGATGAATTTCGCGATATCCAGGCGGCTTCGCTGTTCGTCAGCTATCGCGGTTATGGACCGAGCAGTGGCCGCCCCAGTGAAGCAGCGCTGTTTGCCGATGCGTTGGCGGTACTAGACGACATCCGCGGCAGGTATTCCCCCCGGC
>JAZBOD010000482.1:0-2257 GCA_036350955.1 Desulforhopalus sp.
AAATGTATGTCAAAGGGTTAGAGGGTGATTTCCGCTATGGTGACGCCTACGAAAACCAGTTCGATGAGGGAGGCCCGAGCTACGTCGGTGGGCTACGCTTTGAATATCCCCTGGGCAATAACGGCGCCCAGGCGAGGAATCTGCGGAAAAAGATCGAGATCCGCCAAATGTTCCATCAGCTCGACACCACCGCCGAGAACATCCTTCTCGAGGCGGAAGTCAGCTACCGGGAACTGATCAAGAACTACCGCTCGATGGTCCAGAGCTACCAGATCCTCCAGGCAGACCAGGAGGAGGTCAATGAGCTGATGGCCCGGGTCGACTCTCTGCTGGTTCAGGGTGAGCCTTACGGCGACATGCTCTACCGGCTGATGGACGCCAGTGAGCGGCTGGCCGATTCGGAACAGCTCTACGCCAAAAATGAATTGACCTACAACTACGCATCCTATAATCTCCACCGGGCGATGGGCATTCTCGTCTCGACCAACGACATCTCCTTCAGCACCGAGGAGGATGAAGACGGGCTGCCGGCAATGACCTTTGCCCGCGGTGCAGGCAGCACAGGAAACTAAGCGTGACGACAAGGATCTTCCGGCCCGGACTGGCGGTACTGCTGCTCCTGCTTACCTGGAGCCCGGTGCAGGGGGAGAGTTTTGACGCCTTTCTCGAGCCGTACCGGACAGTGGAGGTCTCTGCCCCCTTCCGCGACCGCCTCGATACACTTCACGTCAGCGACGGCCAGAGTGTTGCCGCCGGCGAACTTCTTGCCGAACTGGGCAGCAAGGTACTGCTCGCCCAGCTCGCTCTGGCCAGAGAGGCTGCCGCCTTTACCGGGGCGATTGACTCGGCCCGGGCGCTGGAGACCATGCGCCGTAACCGGCTGGCGACCCTCGAGGAACTGGCCAAGACCGGCAATGTCCGCCCCCAGGAGATAATCACCGCCGAGACCGAATTGCGTATGGCCAGGGCGCAGCTGCAGAGCGCCCTGGAGGGGCAGCAGCTGAAAAAGCTCGAAGTGGCGGTGATCGAGGCCCAGCTCGAAGAGAAAAAGCTGCGCAGCCCGATTGCCGGCGTGGTGGTCAAGGTCAGCCGGCAGCCGGCTGAACTGGTCGGCGGCACCGACCAGCAACCGCTGCTGACCATCGTTCAGCTCGACCCGCTGCAGGCGGTCTTCCATCTGCCCCACACCCTTACCGGCCAACTTCATCCCGGTTCGGCGGTGGTTCTTGACCAGCAGGGGCAGCCGGTCGCAGCCGAACTGGAGTATATCTCCCCGGTGATCAACGCCCAGAGCGGCACCGTCGAGGTCCGGGTGCGCATCCCCAATCAGCAAGAGAAGTTGACCAGCGGCAGCCGCTGCAGCCTGACCATCGACCATTAACCACGGAGAGTAACCCATGAGTGACAAGCCAGCCCAGCAGCAGATCAAGGTGCGCTATAGCGAAACCTCGGCCCTGTATGCCTCGCAGTTTATCATCAACACTACCCAGGAGGACGTTACCCTTAACTTCTCCTCCGGGCCGCTCACCGATCCGGCCAGCGGCGAGACCATTCTGCCGATCCACACCCGCATCGCCATGTCGGTCGGTGCAGTCCGCCGACTGCACAATGTGCTCGGGTCGATCCTCAAACAGCAGGCCGGCGAAGCTCCGGAAGCGGCCCAGGCCCAGTTCCCCAAGATCCAGTAGCGCCCCAGGGCTCCGGCAAATCCGTTGACCAGCGAAAAACACAGCGTGGACCGGCCGCAGGTTTCGGCGACGGCGCTCGATGTCCGGCGCCTGTCCAGGCAGATTGCCGTGCTGGACGGCACCGGGGAGTTCCTCCACCTGGCGGTACGGCTGATCAACGCCGCCGGCGGGATGATCTTTCGCTCCGGCGGCGAGGGGATGGAGGTCGTCGAGGAACTGCTCTCCCGCCAGGCGCTGGCCTGGTCAGACAACCTCCGGCAGGAGATGGCCCTGGGCGCCTACACCGCGCTGACCAAAGAGAGCGTCGACTGCCGCCGCCTCGACTCGGCGGCAGGAGCCTGGATCGTCTCCTGCCCGGTCTCCGGCGAAGGGCAGGGAATGGCCCTGTCACTGCTCATCCTTGTCGGCAACAACCCCCTTGAACCCTTTCTGGTCATCGCCCAGCTGCTTGCCTCCCTGCTGGCAGCGCAGCACCTCGGCAGGCAGGGCATCACCCAGCCCGATCCCGGCGACGAAGAGGGGCTGCTCACCCTGCTCGCGGCGGCGTTGACCGCCGACGACCCCCGGGA
>JAZBOD010000483.1:0-4677 GCA_036350955.1 Desulforhopalus sp.
GGCGCCGGCAACCTCACCGGGGTGGAGATCGACCCCGACGGGATCGTTGTCGCCTCCTACTCCAATGGCAACCAGACCAATGTCGCCCAACTGGTCCTTGGAAAATTTGTCAACCCCGGCGGTCTGTCCCTGGCCGGCAGTAACCTCTACCGGGAGACTACCCAGTCCGGCCCGCCCCGCACCGGTATCCCTGGACCGGAACTGGGCAAGGTGTTCACCAATTCACTGGAACAGTCCAACGTCGACCTCGGTGCCGAATTTGTCCGGATGATCACTGTCCAGCGCGGTTTCCAGGCCAACTCAAAGATCATCACCACCGTCGACGAACTCCTCGGTGAACTGATCAACCTCAAGCGCTAGACGTCATTATTTTGACACTTTGCCCATGCCCTCTTTACCGGGCCGGCTCTCAGCCGGTCCGGTTTTTCTTTTCCTGCCACCCTCCGCCTGCGCTTTACCTGGGACACCAGCACCGTCAGCACTCTTTTTCTTTTAAATTTCACTGGTGGAACATTTTTTGCTAGCTTGAGTTTTACAATTCCAGGGTCTATGATAGTACCAGGCGAACTCAGGGCCCAACAGCTCCTTATCGCTGTATATTCTTTTCCGGCAACAGGCGTTTCGGCCGCCGGCGATAACGACCACCCCCTGGAACGGAGGCATTCTTGGATCTCTCAACCGTAATCGGCATCGGCGCGGCCTTTGGCCTGATGCTCATGGCCATCCTTCAGGGCGGGCCACTATCGATCTTTTTTAATGTTCCATCCCTGCTCATCGTCGTCGGCGGAACCATCGGCAACACTCTGGTCCACTACCCCTTCAGCGATGTCTTCGACGCCTTAAACGTGGCGAAAAAGACCTTCCGCTACAAGGAGATGTCGATCAACAACCTGATCGCCCAGCTGATGGAGTTTGCCAATAAGGCGAGAAAGGAGGGGATCCTCGCTCTTCAGGGGGCAATGGAAAACGTCGATGACGAATTTTTGAAAAAGGCGATGCAGATGGCGGTTGACGGCCAGGAGCCGGAGACCCTCCGCTCGATGCTCAACACTGAAATCGAATATATCCAGATGCGCCACAACAAAGGTGCCGACATCTTCACCTCGATCGCTGCCTATGCCCCGGCGATGGGCATGGTCGGTACCCTGATCGGCCTGGTGCAGATGCTGCAGACCATGGACGACCCCGCGACTATCGGTCCAGCGATGGCGGTGGCCCTGCTCACCACCTTTTACGGGGCGGTCATTGCCAATATCCTCTGCTCGCCGATGGCTGGCAAGCTGCGTAACCGCTCCGCCTCGGAGGTGCTGGTGAAAACCCTGATCATTGAGGGGATGCAGTCGATTCTCTCCGGGGAGAACCCACGGATCATGGAACAGAAACTGCATGCCTTTATCGCCCCGAAACTGCGCGAATCGGTGTTTAACAAATAGGTGTCAAGATGGCCCAGGAAAAGCCCGCCCCCACCGAGAGGAAAAAAGAGCAGAAAAGCGCCCCAGCCGGCGCTCCAGCCTGGATGGTTACCTATTCCGATCTGGTCACCCTGCTGCTGACCTTTTTCGTGCTGCTGCTCTCCATGGCCAATATGGACCCCAGACGGTTTTCCGAAGCCTCGATATCCCTCAAGGAGGCGATCGGCATCCGCCAGGAACCGGCCCAGGTCGATTTTTCCATCCCGATCATCCCCTCCCCGCCGGTCGCCGAGTTCTCCCCGGTAACCGAACCGGCAATGACCAAGGTTTACGAAAAGATCCGCTCGCAGATCAACTCCCTGCGCCTGAGCAATCAGGTCGGGGTCCTTAAAAGAGACGAAGATGCGGTGGTCCTGCGGATTAACGATGGTCTGCTTTTTGCCCCGGGGAAAAGTGAAATCGCTCCCCAGTCCTTCGCTCTGCTCCACAGTATTGCCGAAATCATCCGGCCGCTGCCGATGGATTTGCGGATTGAAGGCCATACCGATGACCAGATCCACGGCGATGGGCCGGATGGCAACTGGAACCTCTCCGTCGAACGGTCCGTGGCAGTACTGCGGTTTTTCAAGAGCGGCGAACTCCTCGCCCTCGACCGGATGGCGGCGGTAGGCTACGGCAAGGATCGGCCGGTGGCCGGCAATCAGGACGAAGCGGGGCGGGCCCTGAACCGCCGGGTCGATTTTGTCCTCCGGCTCAAGCCAGGCAACAGCCAGAAAAGTGCAGCGGCAGGCGGCGGTTCAATTCCCCTGTAACTTCTGCCCCGACAGGAAAAGAGACCAATTCAACAGCAGCCAAGGATAACCACGATGGCCGAAAAAAAGAAAGAAGCCGCCGAAACCGGCAAGAGCAAAAAAAAGCTCTTTATCATTATCGCCATCGCCGCGGTGGTCATCCTCGCCGGCGCCGGGGGGGCAGCCTATTTTCTGCTCATGGCCCCGAAAGATACCGATGAATCAGCGCAAGATCCGGCGGTAGCGGCGCTGCCGCAGCAGGCTACCGTCGGGCCGATGGTCAAGGTGGATGAGTTCATCGTCAATATCATCAGCGGCGAGAGTCCACACTATGTCAAAGCCGCCTTTGCCCTCGAGTTGACCAACCTCAACGCGGTGACCGAGGTCGAACAGCGGATGCCGCAGATCCGCGATGCGGTCCTTCTGCTCATCGGCAACAAGACCTACGAAGAGCTGCAGGATCTGCAGGGGAAAAAGCAACTCAAGGCAGAGCTGCAGAGCAGGATCAACTCCTTTCTGCAGACCGGCAAGGTGGAGTCGATCTACTTTACCAATTTCGTTGTCCAATAGCAGGGACAGGTCCATGGAACCGGTTCTCAACAAGGCAGAAATTGCCGAACTCCTCGCGGCAATACGCGCCGGCAAGGTTGACCTGGAGGTCGATGCCGACGAGCAGGAGGCCTTTCTCGACTGCACGCCGGTCAATCTCTTCCAGTTGACCCGGCCGAACAAAGAACAGTTCCGCATTCCCAATTTTGATATTATCCTCGACAACTTTTGCCGGACCTACTCCACTTCGCTGACCAACCAGCTGCAGCGCACATTTTCGGTCACCAGAAAATCGTTGAGTTCATTTGAATTCCAACAGTTTATGGCCGACAAAACCAACCCCGGGGCTATCGGCATCCTCGACATGTCTCCGCTCAAACACGGCGCCCTGTTGATTCTTGACCCGCAGCTCTCCTTTTCCATGCTCGAGATCATGCTCGGCGCCTCACGGGAGATCGCCTCGCTGCAGCTTGACCGCCACCTGACCACCATTGAACTCAACGTCCTGAAAACCATCATCACCGACGCCTGCACCGATCTCAACCGTGCCTTTGCTCCTTTGCTTGAGATGCGCACCGCACTGATCAAGCTCGAAAACAACCCGCGGCTAGTCTCGATCGTCGAACCGGAGGCAGAGGTTATCGTCACTACCCTGGTGGTCAAGGTCGGCGACTATACCGGCGAGATCCACCTGGCGATCCCCTTTGCCACCCTCGAACCACTCCGGGAACCGCTCCGCGAACTGCTCAACATCACCACCAAGACCAGAAGCAGCTGGTACTCGATCCTCGGCGAGGAACTGGAAAAGGTTGCCGTCACGGTTACCGCCCTCTCGGGAACAATCACCCTGACCATCGATCAACTGCTCGCCATCCAGCCCGGTGACATTCTCGAGGCGGACTGGGACCCGAGTGCGCCATTGAAGGTGCTGGTTGAGGAGAGCGAGAAGTTCACCGCCATCCCCGGCACCCATAACGGCAAAAAAGCCATCAGCCTTACCGGCGTTATCAACTAAGGGATAAACCATGAGCACGCAGTCAGCAGAGGGGAATCGCCCCGCTCCGGAAGAGATCAAGGAACTGCTCCAGGAGAACGCACCGGCCGCCGGCAAGGGCCGTCAACGTGGGGAGCAGAAAAACCGCCGCGATCTCGACTTCCTCTACGACATCCCCCTGCAGCTCTCGGTGGAGGTCGGCAGAAGCCGGATTCTGTTAAAAGATCTGCTGAAAATGGGCGAAGGCTACGTCATCGAACTGGATAAACTGGCCGGCGAGCCCCTCGACCTCTACGTCAATTCCCGGTTGATCGCCCGGGGCGAAGCGGTGATGGTCGGCGACAAGTTCGGCATTCGCCTGATCGACGTGGTGAGCACCGCCGACCGCATCGAAAATCTCGGCTGAGGATCCAGGCAATGTACCCAACCCGACGTCAGCCCCTGACTATCACTGCCCTGCTGCTGGCCATCGCCCTGTTCCATTCCGCTGATGCCCACGCTGCCGGTATCGCCGTATCAAGCGATATGGAGGGCTATTTCCGGCTGATCTGGGGGCTGCTGATCGTCCTGGGTATTCTCCTGCTCCTCTACGGCCTGCTGAAAAAGCGCTTTTCGTTGCTCGGCAATGACGGCCGGCGGGAGATCCAGGTGGTTGAAATCCGCCCGTTGATGGGCAAAAAGGCCCTTTGTCTGGTCACCGTCAAAGGGCAGGAGTTTCTCCTTGGCCTGAGTGGCGAGCAGATCACCCATCTGGCAACCATCAGGGGCGGTAACGACAAATCCTTTCCGGCCGCCCTCAAAAAGGCCGAGACCGGCTCACCATGAACCCTCTTCTTGCCCTTGCAGTGCTCTTGGTACTTGGCAGCGGCACAGCCGCTGAAGCGGCCAGCCTGCCGACCATCTCCTTCGGGGTGACCGAGGCGGAAACCCC
>JAZBOD010000484.1:0-4883 GCA_036350955.1 Desulforhopalus sp.
AATCCCTGCCCTGATTTTTTGGTGGTAAAAAATGGCTCAAAAACCTGATGAAGACAGTCATCCGGGACCCCGGGACCGTTATCTTCAACGGCGACAAGTGCTTTTCCTGCCAGTTCAAAACAGGTAATCACGATGGCAGGTTGGTCTACTTCTTCCATCGCCTGCATGGCATTGGAGACCAGATTGACCAGGACCTGCTGCAAAAGGACCTGATTGGCAAGAACCTCCAAATTATGAGGCTCGATACGCACATTGACCTGCACCCCAGCCTTTTTCAGGCTCGGCCGGAGGAGTTCCAGCGCCCCGTCAACAACCCCATGCAGCGGTACCGCGACGACCTGACCACTGGATTTTTTGGAAAAGAGCCGAAGTTGAACACCAATCTGGGCCATCCGTTCGGTCAGCTCTCCAATCTGTTCAAGGTTCCAAAGGGCATCCTCAGGTCGACCTTTTTCTAGAAATTGTCTGCAGTTATCGGTGTAGCTGCGGATTGCCGCCAGGGGCTGATTCAATTCATGATTGATACCTGCCGACATCTGCCCGAGCGCTGCCAGTTTAGCGGCATGAATCAATTCCTTTCTCGTACGTTTCAGTTGGACCTCGGTCTGTTTTCTTTCGAGAATTTCGGTGCGAAGCAAATCGTTGGTTTCAGTCAACTGCCGCGTACGCTCTTCCACCCGTGATTCAAGCTGCTCGTTTGCCTCCTGAAGGGCGTTTTTCGACTGTTCCTCAATCCATTGTAGTTCGGCCAACCGAATCTGCCGCTGGGCAAGAAGCAAAATCAGAAAACAGGAGACCGCAAGCCCTACTCCAGCGAGTACGGTGACAACGATAGCCCTATCCCGTATTCGCTTGGTGCTAGACAGGATATGCACATCCCATCCCCCTTTGGGCATATACTGGGACTGCATCAAAACCTGCATCTGCTCTGTGGTCTGTTCAGACGATATCTCGAGAAGCTGGCTGGTGCCAGAGGTCATCATTACTGCACTGCTCAGCGGGTCAAGAGTCGCATCGGGATATCGACGGGCTTCAACTATCTGTCTGCGTACCTCTGGGTCCAAAGGACGAAGGGTTTTGTAACGCCACTCTGGCTTTGTGGTGATAAAAATCACACCCTCAGGGTCAGATACGAGAAAATTTTCATCTCGATTCGACCATTTCTGTTCGATCTGATCGATTTCAATCTTGATAACCACGGCACCGAGGATGCGTTCATCCTTGCGCACCGGATAAGCAAAATAGTATCCCCGTTGCGAGGAGGCTGTGCCCAGGGCGAAATAACGGCCGAGACGACCCTCCATCGCCTCCTGGAAATAGGGCCGATAACTGAAGTTCCGGCCAACAAAGGGGTGCTTGTTCTGCCAGTTGCTGGCAGCAATGGTCAGGCCGTCGCGGTTCATCAGGTAGGTATCGAGGGTGTCGCTGACCTTGTTGATGGTCTCCAGATAGCGGTTAAGGGTTTCGATCCGTTGCGGATCGAGTGGGTCGAGCAGCGCGCGGACCAGATGTTCGTCAATGGCGAGCAGCTGCGGCAGACTCTCGTATTTTTCGAGCACCCCCTGGAGATAGTTGATATACAGTTCGAGGCGGGCGTTGCCGTGCTCCTCCAACTCGGTTAGACCGTGCCGGTATGTCCACCCGGCAAGCAGATAAAGGGCCCCGGCAGAGAGCAGGACAAAGAAGATAAGCAGCCAAACCCATTTTCGTTTAACAATAGTTGGCCCGGGCATGGTATCCCACCTGGGCACCAGGCCCATATTGGCTTCAGCGGGTTTCAATTCCCCCCCGCCGTACCGCCTCTTTTACTTCGTCTATGGAGACCTCCCGGCGGTGAAAGATCCCTGCAGCCAGAGCTGCCTCGGTCGCGGTTTTGCTAAACACCTCGACAAAGTGGGCGGCAGATCCAGCGCCGCTTGAAGCGATCACTGGAATCGACACCGAAGCCTTGACCAGAGAGATCAGTTCTAGATCAAATCCGTTGCCGGTGCCGTCCCGGTCAATGCAGTTGAGGAGGATTTCGCCGGCTCCGAGCCTGGCACAGCTCTGCACCAGCTGCACCACATCGACATCCCTTCCCTCCCGACCGCCTTTGATGGTACACTGATACCAGCAATACGTCTCTCCATTTGGCCCGGGGAAAGCGGTTTTTATGGTCGCATGGCCGGTTTCATCCGGACTGCCGACGTAGACCCGCCGCGGATCAACCGAGATGACCACCGCCTGGGCGCCGTACACCGCCAAGATCTGTTCAATGGCACTCCGCCCTGATTTGCGTCCGGTGGCCAGGTACTCTTCAACGGCGAGAACGGCATCGCTGCCAATCGAAATTTTATCCGCTCCAGCCCGAAAATAGGCGGAGGCCACATCAAGCGCGCTGTGATACGCCCCGGTGGCATCGGTAAACTGACGAATCCCGCCACCAATGGTCAACGGGACAAAAACATTTTCCGAAGTCTTCGCCAGAACCTCGAGCATCGGCTGATCTTCCAGCGGGAAATCGCGGAACCCGGTGATATTCAAAAAGGTGATCTCGTCAGCGCCCTCTTCGTAATATCTTCTGGCCAACTCAACAGGTTTGCCTAGATTTCGCACCTCCCCCGACTCCCGAACATCATACTGATCACCCTTGGTCACCACCAGGTCCCCGGCATCATTGCTGCGTACGTCAAGACAGGCAATTATTCTCCTGGCTATTTTCGTCTCACTTTGCTCTCCTGTTGGCAGAAGCTGACTCTCTCCTGGACAATTTCCTGTCAATTTGAGAAAGCGTTCAAGAATCGCCAGACCACAGGCACCGCTCTTTTCCGGATGGAACTGAAAAGCGCTGACCCTCCCTTTGCCTACCGCGGCAACAAAAGGCGCGCCGTAATCGCTGACGGCAAGAAGCCAGTCAGGATCGGTTTCGGCGAGAGTCGCATGGTAAGAGTGAACAAAATAGAGTTTTTCTCCGACATAGTCCTGGAAGAGAGCTGCCTGACGACAGAGCTTAATCGAGTTCCAGCCGATCTGCGGCACCGCCAGCCCGCTATCCTTGAAACGGCGGACCTTACCGGGCAGTATGCCCAGTCCGGCAACTCCGGGAGATTCTTCACTCCCCTCAAAGAGGGCTTGAAGGGCAACGCAGATCCCTAAAAAGGGCTTGTCGGCGAGTATCCGCTGGCGGAGAGGTTCGACATACCCCCTTTCGCGCAACCGTTCCATGACCAGGCCGAAACTGCCGACTCCAGGGAAAATGAGTTTTTCGGCACGAAGAATATCCTCAGGCTCAGCTACATCGCAGACTGAATAACCGAGTCTGGCAAGAGCATTGCGGACACTCCGGACATTACCTGCCCCGTAATCGAGCAAAGTGACATTCATAACCGTACACCTTTTACGCCAGAGCCCGAAAAATATCGGGATCTAAAATAAGTACAGGTTAGGGGGGTCATTCCACCACCTGATAGTAACGGCCGCCGGCACAATTCCGGCAGAGCGTCTTCCCGTCGTGGTGAAGATCTCTGCGGTCCTGAACAAAGTCGCCGCAACTGCTGCACTGCACCCGGCGCAGAGGTCGGCCGGGCAGATCCTCCTCGGGGATTGCCACGGCAACCTTTTCGATGCGAAACAGCTCCGCCTCAGGCATAACCTTATAGGCCTCCAGCTGTGCCGCATACTTGTCAAGGGGTGTGGGACAATATTTGCTGGCCAGTTCCCGGGACTCTTCCCGGGCGGTCACCCGGACAGCCTCACCACTTTCCAGGTTGACAAAGGTAGCAGCCATGATGCCATGATCAAGCCATTTCATCGACCTTTTACCCAGGCTGCAGCCGGTTACCGACTGGATTGCATCGGTGGCGCAGCGGTCGATTTCAACGAAAACATACAACTTTTTCCGATCCTGACCACGGGGATCGGCAATACCGATACGAGAGAGGGCAAGCATACTCATCCGAACGCCGATCACCTGACCGGCACAAAGGTGGCCGTGAATTCGGGTGGACTCATCTAGAAGTTCGTCAAAGTTTTTCACTCTCTTTTCCCCTGTTTGTTCACCGTTTTTACCAATAGAAAAGGCCGTTCCTGAACTGGAACGGCCTTCCCGGGAATCTCTCCAGATTGTGCTTGCCGCGGGCCGCCTTCAGGCTCTCAGAAAATACCTCGGACTGTGCGGCCTATTTCTCTTCTGCAGTAACGAGACCACCAGAATATCAGCTATGGACTGCCCTTTCGGCATCCTGGTGGGCCCGCCGGTAACGTCTACGAACCAGAAGGTTGACTACCCTGGACATTCATTTCTCTATTTTTAAAGAATGAATGTCGCCAAGGTACTTACCCCTCTGCTTTGGAAGGGGATCATCGCCCTTGGGTTGCGGGCATCAGTCCGTTTTAGTTGATCGCCTCTGAAAGCTTGCTGCCGGCCTTGAATTTGACAATTTTTTTGGCAGGAATTTTGATGGTCTTTCCGGTTTGCGGATTTCTCCCCTGGCGGGCATCCCGCTTGGAGATGGAAAAGGTGCCAAAACCGACCAGAGTTACCTTATCACCTTTTTTCAAGCTCTCCGCCACCGCAGCAAGAGTCCCGTTCAATGCCTTCTCGGCTGCAGCCTTGCTGATATCTGCCGCCCCTGCGATGCTCTCAATAAGTTCCTTCTTGTTCATGAATTCCTCCCTGCTGAGTCTTTCTTGGCAAGCATTATTGAACAACCTGCGTTGTTCTCTTCCCCAGGACAGATGTCTCAATCCTTCCACTTAGGCTGCCAGCAAACCCAACCAGGGTTCGCTGACAACCACAACAGCCCTACAACCCTCTGTATTCAAGGGATTAGATCCATAACTCGGCACCATAATTGAATCGCAAACCAGAATCAAGCAATAATTTGGTCGGGTTCCAATAAGTC
>JAZBOD010000485.1:0-3325 GCA_036350955.1 Desulforhopalus sp.
AAACCGGGATGCTGTCGATCAGCAAAGGAGCAGATGAATGCAGGGGAGCGGGTGATGCCGGCGGAACGTTACAAAACTCAGGGCATAGAACTGGAGGCCCTGGCGAGAATCACCGAGCTGATTGGTGCGGCGGTAGATCTTGACACTACTCTGGCCAGTATTCTCGAGGTCCTTGGCGAGACCATGCGGATGGAGCGGTCGACTCTGCTGCTCTATGATCAGGGCCGGCAACAACTGGTCATCAAGGCCTCCTGCGGCCTTTCTGAAGAGGAGGAGCAGCGTGGCGTGTACCGGCCCGATGAGGGGGTTTGCGGGCAGATCTTCCAGAGCGGCTCGCCTTTTGTTGTCCCGGATATCAACAGTGAGCCGCTTTTTCTCAACCGTACCGGCGCCCGCCCGACCATGAGCCGGAGCCGGATAGCCTTTTTGGGGGTGCCGGTGGTGGTCAAGGGAGAGCCGGAAGGGGTGCTTACCGTCGACCGGCTGTTCAGTGACGATGTCTCCTTTGAAGAGGATATCCGGTTTTTGCGGATTCTTGCGACCCTGATTGCCCAGTTCCTTACCCTGCACCGGGAGATCGCCAAAAAAGAGGCCAGACTGGTGGCCGAGAACGCCTCCCTTAAAGCCCGGCTGCACCAGGCACATGGCGGCCACTTCATTATCGGCAAGTGTAAGCCGATGCAGGAGGTCTTCTCAATCATCGAGAAAATTGCCAGCAGTTCGGTCACCGCCCTTCTCCTCGGGGAGTCTGGGACCGGCAAGGAGCTGGTGGCCAGGGCAATCCATGAAGGAGGCATCCGCCGGGACAAGCCCTTTGTCCGGATCAACTGTGCCGCCCTCCCGGAGACCCTTCTCGAGAGTGAACTTTTCGGCCATGAACGTGGGGCCTTTACCGGTGCCCACGCCGCCCGTCCCGGTCGCTTCGAACTCGCCGACAAGGGGACGATCTTCCTTGACGAAATCGGTGAACTCCCTCTTGCTCTCCAGGCGAAAATGCTTCGGGTGCTGCAGGAGAGGCAATTCGAGCGTCTCGGTGGGACAAAGACCTTTACCGTTGATATCCGGATTGTTGCCGCGACCAATGTCAGCCTTGAGGAGGCTGTGGCCAAGGGGCATTTCCGCCCGGATCTCTATTATCGCCTCAATGTGGTGCCGATTATTTTGCCGCCGCTGCGGGGCCGCAAAGAAGATATTCCCCTGCTCCTTGGCCATTTTCTCGCCGGCAGCAACGAACGTAACGGCAAACGGGCAAAGATCACCGCCGAGCTGCTCGATTTTCTCATAACCTATCCGTGGCCCGGTAATATCCGGGAAATGCAGAACCTGGTGGAGAGGATGGTGATTCTTGCCGAAAACGAGCGCCTGACCCTTGACGATCTGCCGAGCGGCTTTTTCCGGGAGCGCAGTTCAAGTGAGGGGCCGAGGATTGTCGCAGATAGGGCCAGGGAGCCGCGTCGTCAGTCCCTGCAGGACATTGAACGGCAAGAGGTTGAGGCGGCCCTCCGCCGCAACGGTTGGGTGCAGGTGCGGGCGGCACGGGAACTGGGGCTGACGGAACGGCAGATCGGCTACCGGATACGCAAATACGGGCTCAACCGGCACGACTCCTTCCGCCAACCAGAAGATGACCGTGAGCGAGGATACGGAGACGTATAATCGGCCCAGGGCAGGAAAGGGCCTTTGTCGGCCAAAGAAGGTTTTACCTGGGCAACCGGCCGGGTGCAACGGTTGGGCGGAGCAGGCGGGGGCGTCGCCAGTGAAGATCAAAGCCCAGCTCGGCGAGCAGGGCTGTTCCTCTGGCGAGGTGGCAGCCGACGGAGGCGACTCCGTGGCTGTCATCACCGGGGACCACCGCAATATCGAGCTCCCTGGCCCACTCGAGGATCGGCCGGGCGATATACGGTTCCTCCGCGCCCTTCTCCAGTGCGCGGAGGTTGAGGTCCATGATCAGATCAAGGTCGTGGATCAGCTGGAGATTGCGCCATATCCGCCTGGCGATCTCCGGGTGGTTCAGGCGCTGCCGGTAGCCAGGGTCGAAGATCCGGATCAGATCGAAATGGCCGATCACCGACGGTTTGAGCCGGCTGATCATCTCGTACTGCTGGTCAAAATAGCGGCAGTAGAGTTCCTCCAGGCTGCCGGCCAGCGTCGCCGCCCGAAGGTACTCCTCGGCTGAGTAATCAATCGGTCGGTCGTCGACAAAGTGTACTGAGCCGACGATATAGTCGGGCTGAAAAATCTCGAGCAACTCCGGGACAAGATCCTGGTACCCGCTGCAGGTCTCGATCTCCATCGCCGCGTAGAGGGTAATCTTCTCCCGGTACAGGCACTGCAGCCGACGGCACTCCGCCATATATCCGGCAAAACGATTGCGGAGCTTGGTGGGGGTCAGGCCGGCCTGGCGTTCCTCCGGGTAGAGAAAGGCTGGATTGTCCGGTGGACTGTGTTCGGTAATACCAACCCAGAGAAAACCCTGGGCGATATAGGCCTTAACCACCTCCTCCAGGCTGTCACGGGCATGGCTGCAAAACTGCCCGCTGTGGCCACCGTGCACCGAAACCAGGGCTGCTTCGCTCATCGGTATCTCCTCGGCTGAAGGGGATTGGTTTTGCCCAGCCGGAGAAAAATCGGCCATAGCAATGCCCACCTCTTTCAATGGAGCGCCTTGCCGGTGCTGGACATTGCCAGGTTGCCGTTGCGCACCCCGCGCAGGGCGATTAATCGGTCGGCGAGTTCCTGGACCTCCTTAGCCTTACCCTTGACAATAATCACCTCCAGGCAGTTGTCGTGGTCCATGTGGACGTGGGTAGTGGAAACAATGTGGTGATGGTAGTCGTGCTGGACGAGGGTCACCTTTTCCTGCAGTTTATGCTGGTGGTGGTCATAGACCAGGCTGATAACCCCCATGACCTCCTTGTCCGCCTGCCACTCTTCAGAGATAAAGGCCTTGCGGATCAGATCTCGAATCGCCTCGGAGCGGTTGTTGTAGCTGCGGGCCTGGATGTGGGCATCAAAGATATCGAGCAGTTTGTCTTCGAGTGAGATGGAAAACCGTTTGAGCATCTGCAGTGACCTCCCGGAGTTGGCTCCTTGTGACAGAGTGGTTTCGTCCCAAAAATCAGCAATCAATCGGCACGGTAGTGACAACCGGAAAGGGGCAGCATTACCTGCATGATATATACTCCAAAAAACCAAGAGTTAAACGTTTTACGTAGCAGACCCACCGCTAACCCTGGATTCTTGATCGATCAGCCAGACCTGGTGCAGTGGTGGTCAGTTCCATGCCCGGAGCACGCCGGCGTAGCCAGAAATAGCCGAAGGTCAG
>JAZBOD010000486.1:0-2786 GCA_036350955.1 Desulforhopalus sp.
GCGGATCGAGTCTGAGGAAAAGAAACCCCATCCGTTGATCACCAAAAAGGTCAGTTCGGTCAACTGTATTCGCTGTCATAACCGCTCCGGGCGGATTGGCCTGGCCTATCTGGGGCTCTTTGAGTCCGAGGGGTACGGCACCCCCTTTGTCGAAGGGGCCCCTAATCCGAAACAGCTCCCCGGGGCCCGCTTTTATCTGGAGCTGGCCGATGATGTTCATCACGCCAGAGGAATGGAGTGCATCGATTGCCACAGTCAGGATGAGGTTATGGGCGACGGTACGAGTTACGCCCATTACGAGGAACAGCTCGAAGTGACCTGCCAGAGCTGCCATGCCGAAAATCCGGGAATGACCAGCAAGAATAAGCCTCTCAGCAATATTGACCAGGAGGAGGGCCGGCCGGTCCTGGTTGGCAAAGTCGATGACAAGGTTCGTCCACTCAAGCCACCGAAAAAAGGGGTCTGCGACTTTTCCGGCCATAAACGGGTATCCTGCGAGGCCTGCCACTCGCCCTGGGTGGCGCAGTGTTCCGGTTGTCATGTCCGGCGTGATGACAGGAAAACCCACCTCGACAAGCTGAGTCTTGAAGAGACCAAGGGGTTGTGGGAGGAGGGGCGATCCTATATCCGTTACGAACGGCCGATGCTCGGGATCTGGGACGATGATGTGGTGGTGATGACCCCGGGTTGTCAGGACATCGTTACCGTGGTCAACGAAAAGGGAGAGCTGGAACAGAGCTTTGACCGGTTCACCATGGCGGCAATCAACCCTCACACCACCCAGGCCAAGGGGCGGGAGTGCCTCGATTGTCATGGCTCAACCAAGACCGTCGGCCTGGGTGAGGGACGGATCTTGGTCCGGGATGGGCAATTGCAGTTTCTCCCGCTTGATCAGGGGGTCACCACTACCGTGGGGGACAATGTCGGCTTTGATGCCTACGTCAACCTTGCCGGCGAACCGCTGCAGCACTCCTCCCGCAGTAATGTCCGTCCGTTCAATGGCGAGGAGCTGCGCGCCATTCTCCGGGTCGGGCTCTGTGTCGGCTGCCACGACCGTTACGAGGATCCGATCTGGCGCACCTACTCGAGAACCATGGCCTGTACTGGACCTGGTCAACAGCTGCAGCTGCCGGATACCCTTTTTTCCTCGCCGGAGGAGGAAGCACCATCGGAATAGTCAGCGGCAACACTACCGGCCTGAAAGCCCACCAGCTCAAGGCCCTTGAACGGCTTGGCAACAAACGGGTTGCTCGCGGGCAGATCATCAGCCCGGAAATGGCCCGTACCCTCTGCCGCCTCTCCTTTGAGGTAAATCGTCAACTGGCCGTACTGATCCACCGTTCCGGTCGGGTCGAGGCGGTGATTGTCGGCGATCATGCCCGGATCATGATCCCCCGGCTTGGTGGGGAGCGGGCCTCCGGCGGGAGATTGCGCGGCCTGAGGCTGGTGCATACCCACCTGAATGGCGAGGAGATCAGCGACGAAGATCTTATGGATCTGCTCTTTCTCCGTCTTGATCTGTTGTCGATGCTCCAGGTCAATGGTGAGGGGCTGCCGGAAAAACTCCACACTGCCCATCTCCTTCCGGCGCAGCAGGGCGGGCCAGCCTGGGAGTTTCTCGAGCCGGTTCACCCTGCCAATCAGCGTGAATCGGTCGATGAGCTGATCGCGGCAATCGAAGGGGAACTGGCCGCTTCCATTACCGGCAGTCGGGTCGATAAGGGGGAAGACCGGGCAATCCTGGTCAGTGTCACCACCGCCCTGCGGCAGCCGGCCGAGGAGTCCCTTGCCGAACTGGTCGAGCTGACCCGTTCTGCCGGGGTTATCGTCCTCGATACCGTGCTGCAGCGCCGAAACCGGCTCAACCCGCGGCTCATCCTCGGACGTGGTAAGCTCGCGGAAATCATGATCCGTGCCCTGCAACTTGACGCCAACCTGCTGATCTTCGATCAGGATCTCAACCCCTCGCAGATCCGCTCGATTACCGATTTTACCGATCTGCGGGTCATTGACCGAACCCAGCTGATCCTCGATATTTTCGCCCGCCGGGCGATGAGCCGGGAGGGAAAACTTCAGGTGGAGATGGCGCAACTCAAGTATCTGCTGCCGCGCCTCTCCTCCCGGGACGACGCGCTCTCCCGGCTCACCGGCGGGATCGGTGCGCGGGGACCGGGGGAGACCAAGCTGGAGATCGACCGGAGGCGGATCAATGATCGCCTGGCCCGTCTTGCCGGAGAACTCAAACGGGTTGGTGAGGAGCGCTACCGCCGCAGGGCGCAGCGACGGAAAAAGGAGCTGCCGGTGCTCTCTTTGGTTGGCTATACCAATGCCGGCAAGTCGACCCTGCTCAACACCCTTACCGGCAGCGACATCTTGGCGGAAAACAAGTTGTTCGCCACTCTGGACCCCACCAGCCGTCGCCTGCGCTTCCCTTCGGAGATGGAGGTGATCATTACCGATACCGTCGGTTTTATCCGTAACTTGCCGGCGGATCTCCTTCAGGCCTTTATGGCCACCCTTGAAGAACTTCAGGAGGCCGATCTGCTGATCCACGTGGTCGATGTCGCCAACCCGGCATACCGGCAGCAGATGGCGGTGGTTGAAGCGACCCTTCAGGAACTGGAGCTTGGCGAACTGCCACGTCTTACCCTGTTCAATAAGATCGATCTTGTTGAACAGGTCGAGCAGGTCCTGGAAAATATCCGTGGGGAAGGGCTGGCGATCAGCGCCGTTGATCCGGAGAGCCTGCGCGGCTTCCTCGATCAGGCCCAGCGGCTGATCAGCAA
>JAZBOD010000487.1:0-4668 GCA_036350955.1 Desulforhopalus sp.
AACAGCTCTTCACTGCCGCCAGGATGGCCCCCTCCTGGGGAAACCGGCAGTGCGCCGAGCTGGTGGTGGTCCGCCAGGCGGAGACCCGGGAGAAACTGTCGGCGCTGCTTTCCGCGAAAAACCCGGCGATTCTCTGTACCCGGGATGCCCCGGTAGTCATCGCCGTCTGCGGGGTGCCGCAGCGTTCCGGCTACTACAAGGAGGTCCAGGTGACCAGATATGCCCAATGGTTTCTCTACGACCTCGGATTGGTCAGCCAGAACATCTGTCTCAAGGCGTGCGAACTGGGGCTCGGTTCGGTTATTGTCGGTTCCTTTGACCACCGTGCTGCGGAACTTCTGCTGGATGTTCCCGCTGGCTGTGAACTGGTAGCCCTGATCCCCATCGGCTATCCAGCCCACCAGCCATCGGCTCCACCCCGGCGGGAGATTGCTGAGTTCGTTCATTTCGAAAAATTCACGGGCTAAAGGAACAGCCAGAGTTGATTGTTTGAAATGAGGTGAGGTTGTTTTTGTAACTAGTTAATGTAAGGTTGGTATGTCGACTTTTTGGCGGCAACTGAGCCGCCGGCAAAATGTCCATTAAGCGTTGTTAACACGTGAGAAAACGAGGAGGAAAACATGGCACAGGTGATCGCAGATAGACGGGATGTGGACTTTGTCCTGCACGAACAGTTCAAAGTCAGTGAACTGAGCAAGCACGAACAATTTGCCGAGTTCAAGAAAAAAACGGTCGATTTGATCGTCAATGAAGCCCGTAACCTGGCCGTTAAGGAGATCCTGCCGACCCAGAAAATCGGTGACCAGATCGGTGCCCGATTCGATAAGGGCAAGGTGACCCTGCCCCCGGAATTTCACCGGGCCTGGGAGCTGTTTACCGAGGGTGAATGGCTGGCGATGCCGGAAGATCCCGAATATGGCGGCCAGGGGATGCCGCGATTGCTGTCGATGGCCGCTAACGACTACCTGGTCGGGGCCAACTTCTCCTTTATGCTCTATGCCGGCTTGACCCATGGCGCCGGCAAGGTGATTCAGGCCTTCGGCAACGAGGAGCAGAAACGGCTCTTTTTGAAAAATGTCTTTACCGGCAAGTGGACCGGCACCATGCTGCTGACCGAGCCCGAGGCCGGTTCCGATGTCGGCGCCTTGAATGCCAGCGCGAAAAAGAATCCGGACGGCACCTACTCGATCACCGGCACGAAGATTTTCATCTCCGGTGGCGAGCATGAACTCACCGAGAACATCATCCACCCAGTGCTCGCCCGGATTGAAGGGGCCCCGCCGGGAACCAAAGGCATTTCGCTGTTTCTCGTACCGAAATACCGGGTCAACCCCGACGGCAGCCTCGGTGAATTCAACGACGTGGTCTGCACCGGCATCGAAGAGAAGATGGGTATCCACGGCAACGGCACCTGTTCACTGACCATGGGCGGCAAAGGCAACTGCATCGGCACCCTGCTCGGCGAAGAGAACAAGGGGATGCGGGCAATGTTCCTGGCGATGAATGAAGCCCGGCTGCATGTCGGCCTGGAGGGTTTTGCCTGCGCCTCCTCCGCCTACCTCTACGCCCTGAACTATGCCCGGGAGAGGGTGCAGGGCAAAAACCTGCTTCAGGGCAAAGATCCCAATGCCCCGTCGGTGCCGATTATTCAGCACCCGGATATTCGGCGGATCCTCCTCACCATCAAGTCCTATGTCGAGGGGATGCGCAGTATCCTCTACTATGTCGCCTACATGGAAGATTGTGCCACGGTCACCGATGACCCCGCCGCCAAGGCAAAACACCATGGCCTGATCGACATTCTTATCCCCGTCGCCAAGGGCTATGTCACCGACCGCTCCTTTGAGATGTGCAGCCTTGCCCTGCAGGTCTATGGCGGCTATGGCTATATCAGCGAATACCCCATGGAACAGCTGTTGCGCGATTGCCGGATTACCATGATCTACGAGGGAACCAACGGTATTCAGGCAATCGACCTGTTCGGCCGCAAACTGAGCATGAACAACGGTCAGCTGGTCAAAGACCTCTTTGCCGAGATCGACAAGACCATCGCCGCCGCCAAGGCGGTTGAGGGGCTGGAAACCTGCGCTGCCAGGGTGGAAAATGCCCTGACGAAACTGGGCGAGGTGGTCAGCTATATCGGCCAGGCGAGCAAATCAGACCAGGTGTTGAACGCCTATGCCTCAGCCCACCCGTTCCTGGACGTTTTCGGTGATGTGATGGTTGCCTGGATGCTCCTCTGGCGGGCCTCGATTGCCGCACCGCTCTGTGGCAAATCGGGCAAGGATGCCGCCTTTTACAAAGGGCAGGTCAAGTCGGCCGAGTTCTTCACCGGGGCGATGCTGCCGGTAGCCCTGGGCAAGATGGAGGCGATCCTCAGCAATAACGCTGCTGCGGCGGAGATTGAAGAGGCCTCCTTCGGCGGCTAAGCCAAGGCTGGTCTGGGTAGACAAACTGCGTCAGCTCAACATGACAAGGAAATAAAAGAATGGAATCGGTTCTCATTGCCCCGGCAAACTTTACCTTTCTGGGTATTCCGACAATACTCTTTTCGGCGTTGATCCCGCTGGTCGGCATCGCCCTGTTTGCCTATATCATGGCCAAACGGATTGCCCCACTGCGGCTGGCGGCAGCGGACAATCGGTTGGATGATATCCCCGCCAGGATCAACAATGTGGTCAAGATCTGGCTCGCCCAGTGGCGGCAGCCCCGCTACATGACCGGCGGGGTGTTGCATATTCTGATTTTTTTCGGTTTTCTTGCCCTGGTCATCCATACCACCTCGCTGGTCTTTGTCGGCTTCAAAGAGGGCTTCACCTTCCCCGGGATGGACGGGGCCTTTGGCCACTTCTATAAAATCGTCAAGGACTATGCCGCGACCATCGTGCTGCTTGCCTGCATTGTCGCGGCGGTTCGGAGGGGAATCGTCCGGCCGGAACGCTATGCCGTTCCAGCCAAGTACGGCCATGACCATACCGCCGAGGCGGTCTTTGTCCTGGCGCTGATTTCGGTGCTGATGATCACCGACAGCCTGTTTGAAGCAAGTCTGGTTGCAGCACAGCTGCAGCAGGCGGCTCCCGCCGAGTTTCTCGCTCCGGGAACGCTCGCCTGGCTGATGAAGAGTATTCTCCTTGACACCCCGCAGGAGACCCTGCAGACCCTGCACATCATCAGTTACTACATCCACGATCTGGCCTTTTTCTTCTTTCTCTGCTTTCTGCCGATGGGCAAGCACTTCCACGTTATCACCTCGCTGTTCAACGTCTTTTTCATGCGGACCACCACCGGCAATGTCAAACCGGTCAAGTACGGCATTACCGACGCCCAGCTTGATGATCTCGAATCCTTTGGGGTGAAAAAACTCGAAGATTTTACCTGGAAGCATATCCTCGACTTTTATACCTGCGCCGATTGCGGCCGGTGCTCCGATCAGTGCCCGGCGAGAACCGTCGGCCGCCCCCTGTCGCCCCGGTTTATCTCGATCAAGGGCCGGGATCTGGTATTTAAGAATTACCCTCTGCGGGGAGAACCCTTGCCGAGTGAACCGCTGATCGGTTCGATCTACGAAGAGGATGAGATCTGGTCCTGCACTACCTGTGGGGCCTGTGAGGAGGAGTGCCCGATCGGTATCGAATATATAGACAAGATTGTCGATCTGCGCCGGGGCATGGTTGACGAGGGGATGGTCCCGCAGAGCCTGCAGAAACCGCTGAAAGCCATTGAAAAGCGTGGCAACCCCTGGGGCAAGATGGAAAAGAAGCGCTCTGAGTGGGCAACAGCCAAGGAGTTTGCCGCCGAGTGCGAGGTCAAGCTCCTCAGTGAGGGAGATACCGCCGAGGTACTCTATTTTGTCGACTCGATCAGCTCCTATGATGACCGGATGCAGAGTATTGCCCAGTCGACCGCCAGGGTGCTCACCGCGGCGGGCATTGATTTTGGCATCCTCGGCAAGGAGGAGAAGGACAGCGGCAATGAAGTGCGCCGTTTCGGCGAGGAGATGCTCTTCCAGGATCTGAAGAACCACAACAGCGAGATGATCACCGAATCAGGGGTGAAAAAAATTGTCACCGCCGATCCCCATGCCTTCAATGCCCTGGCCCATGACTACAGTGGGATGCCGCAAGTGGAGCATATCAGCCAGGTGGTTGCCCGGGCGGTACAGTCGGGGAAGCTCTCTCTCAAAAAGATCAACGACAGCTCGAAGGTGTACACCTATCACGACCCGTGTTATCTTGGCCGGCACAACGCGATTTATGAAGACCCCCGCCAGGCCCTCGATGCCCTGGAGGGGATCAAGCGGGTGGAGATGGCCAAAAACCGGGATCGTTCCCTCTGTTGCGGTGGCGGCGGCCTGATGCTCTTCTATGAACCGGAAGAAGAGGAGCGGATGGCGGTTCTTCGGGTAAAAATGGCCGCCGAAGCCGGGGCCAATGTCATCGTCACCGCCTGCCCTTTTTGCCTGGTCAACATGGAGGATGCGATCAAGGTGGCCGGCATGGAGGGGACGATGGAAGCGATTGATCTGGTTGAACTGATTGATCAGCACCTGGAGACAGCAGAATAGTGCCGGTGCTCAGCCTGATCACCTGGTTAATAAAGAATAACAACTGGTAAGACAGCAAGATTACTCCCAACACGTGAGGAAAAAATGGAAATTCTGGTCTGTGT
>JAZBOD010000488.1:0-8191 GCA_036350955.1 Desulforhopalus sp.
AACCAGCAGTTCATCCGTGCCGGTTGGTTGTGCCGGGATATCGATAGAAGCGAGGAGTTTGGCAATCTCCTCGCGGGTCAGGTGCAGACCGAGAAGACTGTTGCTCCGGCGGGTACTGAGGGTGATGCGCCTGGGGCCAACCTTCCCTGGGTAGCGGTCAATCCCTTCTGCCGGAGCGTCTCCGCCGGCAATTTCCTGGATCAGCGCTGCAGCCCGGTTGAGCGCGGTCACCGTCCCTTCCGGGTCGACGCCGCGTTCAAAACGATAGGAGGCGTCACTGGCGAGATTGAGTTTGCGCGCTGTCTGGCGGATCGACACCGGGTTAAAGCAGGCGCTCTCCAAAAGGACGTTAACGGTTTTTTCGGTAACCTCGGAATCGAGGCCACCCATCACCCCGGCCATGGCCACCGGTTTTTCCGCATCACAGATCAGCAGCATATCCGAATCAAGCCGGCGGGAAAGGCCATCAAGGGTGGTAAAGCTGCTCTCTCCTGTTCCGGGAGTCCGGACGATAATTTTTTTCCCGGAGAGGGTATCAAAGTCAAAGGCATGGAGAGGCTGGCCGTATTCGAGCATCACAAAATTGGTGACATCGACGATATTGTTGATCGGTCTCAGGCCAACACTGAGCAGACGCCGGCGCAGCCACCAGGGTGAGGGGGCAACCCGAACACCCTTAATCAGTCGGGCGGCATAGCGTGGGCAGCGCTGGGTGTCTTCAATCTCTACAGTAAACTCGGCGCTTTCAGCGCCAATAGAGTTGCTATAGGCCGGCAGTGTCAACGGTTTGTCGACTATCCCGGCAAGTTCCCGGGCGATACCGATAACCGAAGAGCAGTCGGGGCGGTTTGGGGTGAGGTCAACTTCGATGCCCAGGTCGGCCAGCTCCATCGCCTCAATAAAGGGGCGACCAGGTTCGATCTCTTCCGGGAGTTCCATAATTCCGTCATGGCTGGTGCCAAGGGCCAGCTCCTTCTCGGAACAGATCATTCCCGAAGATTCGACACCGCGGATTTTCGATTTGCCGATTTTCAGGTTTCCGGGCAGAACGGTACCGGGCAGGGCGACAACCACCCGCAGACCTTGGCGCACATTCGGCGCGCCGCAGACGATGGAGAACTCCTGCTCACCGACCTGCACCTGGCAGAGGGTAAGTTTGTCGGCATTGGGGTGGTGGGAAGTGGCCAGGACCAGCCCGGTCTGCAGCTGAGCAAGCTCGGCACCGAGCGGGGTGACCGAGTCCACTTCGAGGCCGAGCATAGTGAGATGCTCGGCCATCGCCTCAGAGGAGAGGTCGCTGATATCGACATATTCCTGTAACCAGTTGCGGGTCAACTTCATGGCAGTGCTCAAAAGGTGGAGGAAAAGGCTCCCCACCAGGGCAGGGCGGGAACCATTGCAGAACCTCAGCCAAGCCGAAAGATTCTAAAACTGTGCAAGAAAACGCTGGTCGTTCTCATAAAACAGCCGGATATCGTCAATCCCGTATTTGAGCATGGCGATCCTTTCGATCCCCAGACCAAAAGCAAATCCGCTGAACTGCAAGGGATCGTAGCCAACCATCCGAAAAACTTCAGGGTCAATCATCCCTGAACCGAGAATTTCCAGCCAGCCGGTTTTTTTACAAACCCGACAGCCGACACCCTGGCAGATGACGCAGGAGATATCGACTTCGGCGCTCGGTTCGGTAAAAGGGAAAAACGATGGCCGAAAGCGCAGGGCCAGGTCGTCGCCAAACATTTTTTGGGTAAAGACGGTGAGGACGCCCTTGAGGTCGGCAAAGCTGACATCCCTGTCCACCAGAAACCCTTCAACCTGATGGAACATCGGGGTATGGGTGATGTCTGAATCGCAGCGGTAGACCTTTCCCGGGGCGATCACCCGCAGAGGGGGCTGCCGGGTCTCCATGATCCGCGCCTGCATTGGCGAAGTATGGGTACGCAGCAGCAGTGAATCACTGAAATAGAAGGTATCGTGCATATCCCTGGCCGGATGGTGGGGCGGGATATTCAGCGCCTCAAAGTTATAATAGTCCAGTTCGACATCAGGGCCTTCGGCAACCGAGAAACCAAGGGCTTCGAAGATTGCACAGGTCTCCCGCATCACCTGGTTTACCGGGTGGAGTCTGCCGGGAACCGGAAAACGACCTGGGAGGCTGAGATCTGGCCCGGCGGCGGTGGTGGCGGTCCGGGTCTTTTCCAGTTCCTTAAGGCGCTGCTGGAAAAGTTCTTCGATTTCCGCCTTGACCCGGTTGGCCTGCTGGCCGATGCGCGGCCGATCTTCGGCTGGGGTGGTGCCGAGACCGCGCATGATTACACTGAACCGGCCTTTACGGCCAAGGTACTCAACCCGGAATTGTTCCAAATCATTGAGGGTACTGATCTGTTGCAGGCCCTGCCTGGCAGCGTCGGCTAACTTCAGGAGCTGTTGTTCCATGATAATGGTGGATGATGCTGATAAAAACCAGCGTGCCGGTATTGGTTGCACAACCAAACCGGCACGCAGAAAAAAGCTGGTGGAGTAGTGAACTGTCAGGCGTTGGCTTCCCGGGCGATCTGGACCACCTTGGTGAACGCCCCGGCATCGAGAATGGCCAGGTTGGAGAGCACCTTTCGGTCAAGATCGACACCGGCCTTTTTCAGGCCGCCCATCAATCGGCTGTAGCTGATATCGTTCATCCGGGCCCCGGCATTAATCCGGGCGATCCACAGCTTGCGAAAGTCTCGTTTTTTCGCCTTGCGGTCGCGATAGGCATAAACCAGGGCGCGATCAACTGCCTCGGTGGCCGTTTTGTACAACCGGGACCGGCCTCCGCGGAATCCCTTAGCCAGTTTCAGTACTCTATTTCTTCTTCTCCGGGCCTTAAACCCGCGTGTTACGCGTGGCATCTCTGAACTCCTTGTATCTCCGCCCGAACTTCGGGCCGGTTTTCTTCCTGCTGGTGCACAGGCAGTAGTGGATGGAGTAAACGCTAATACTCCGTTCAGGCGTAGGGCAAAATTTTTCTTATACCTTTGAAATCAGCTGCGTCAACCAGACTCCCCTGACGTAGACCACGCTTTCTTTTGGTGGATTTTTTGGTCAAAATGTGGCTGGAAAAGGCCTTGCCCCGCTTGATTTTCCCTGATCCGGTCAGCTTGAAGCGCTTGGCGGCGCCTCGGTTGGTCTTCATTTTAGGCATGATGTAACTCCTTTACATCTCATGTATCTGCAGCAATCGCGGCATGCTTGTTTGCTTTGTATGACAGCTGAGGCAGTTGCTGGGCAACAGCTTCAGCGTTGCATTTTCATCCTTTCGGGCCGACGAACATCACCAACTGACGGCCTTCCATCTTGGGCTCCTGAATGATAATCGCGTCCTCTGTCAGGGCCTCGGCGATCTTTTTCATCGCCTGGACCCCGATGGTTTCGCAGTAGACAATTTCCCGCCCCCTGAATCGCATGGTCAGTTTGACCTTGTTTTTGTCGGCCAGAAATTTCTTGATATTGCGAATTTTAAAGTTGAGATCATGTTCATCGGTCTTGGGGCGAAACTTGATCTCCTTGGTTTCAATGACCGTCTGTTTTTTCTTTGCTTCCTGGCTCTTCTTTTTCTGCTCGTAGCGGAACTTGTCGTAGTTCATCACCCGACACACGGGCGGGTCGGCGTTCTCCGAGACAATCACCAGGTCAAGCCCGGCTTCGAAGGCGATCTCTCTGGCCTGATCGGAAGTGACAATGCCAAGTTGGCTGCCATCGTCACCGATGAGCCGCACCCGGGGAAAACGGATGCTTTCATTGGTCAAGGCTTTTTCTTCACGCTGTACCGGTCCACTCCTTCCTTTTCTGTTAATAACTTTACCTCCTCGATTCTACGAGCTTAATGTTATCTTTTTGTCCGGCATCCCTGGTCGGGCTGCTGTTTCCTGCTACGGACAAAATTTCCCTGTGCGGTTACCTTATTTCAGGTGACGGGCCAGTTGCCCCCGACGAATATCTCGGGAACTGACCCCTTTTATCGCAGGCTGGTGCCCGCAACTCAAAGACGATGATCCCCGCCCACTGCAGCGGGGATAAGTACCATCACGAACGTCCTCTTAAACAGCAAGAGCGGTTATTAGGGGTACTAACCCCCGCCCACTACAGCGGGGATAAGTACCATCACCAACGTCCTCTTAAACAGCAAGAGGAATATTTCTATGGTACTAATATCCCCGGCCCTGCCGAACCTCGTCATGAACCATATCAGCAAATCGGGCAGGCGACATCGGTGCCAGGTTTTTGCCGTCGCGAAGCCTGACGGTGAGGGTCCCGTCGCTTTTTTCCTGTTCACCTACAATCAGCATGTAGGGAATCTTGACAGACTGTGCTTCGCGGATCTTATAGTTGAGCTTCTCGTTGCGCAGGTCTTTTTCGATGCGGACGCCACGTCGCCGCAACTCGGTATAGAGTTCTTCGCAATAGGCAGCCTGTTCGTCGGTGATATTGAGAATCCTGGCCTGCACCGGTGCAAGCCAGACCGGAAAGGCCCCGGCATAGTGCTCGATCAGAACACCGATAAACCGTTCCAGAGAGCCCATCAGCGCCCGGTGGATCATGATCGGCTGGTGTTCACAGTTGTCCGCGCCGATATACCCCATTTTGAAGCGTTCGGGAAGGTTGAAATCAACCTGGATGGTCGAACACTGCCAGGATCGGCCAATCTGGTCCTTGATCTTGATGTCGATCTTCGGCCCGTAAAAAACCCCCTCACCGGGATCGACAGTATAGCTGAGCCCTTTTTTGGTAAGGGCGATTTTCAGTGCCTCGGTGGCCTTTTCCCAGTTTTCGTCACTGCCGACATACTTTGCCGGCCGGGTGGAGAGGTAAATGTCATAATCGCTAAAGCCAAAGGTCTTGAGGATATGGAGATTGAGCTCAAGAATATTGAAGATCTCCTCCTCAAGCTGTTCCGGACGACAGAAAATGTGGGCATCGTCCTGGGTAAAACCGCGTACCCGGAGCAGGCCGTGGAGGGCTCCGGCAAGTTCGTAACGATACACCGTACCCAGTTCACACCAGCGGATCGGCAGTTCCCGGTAGCTTCGCTTGTGGCTGTTGAAGATGCCGATATGGAACGGGCAGTTCATCGGCTTGAGCTGGTACTGGACATCGTCGATGTCCATTGCCTTGTACATGTTCTCGCTGTAGAAATCGAGATGGCCTGAGGTTTTCCACAGGTCTTGCCTGGCGATATGCGGGGTGTAGAGCAGTTCGTAATCGTGCCGATAGTGCTCATCCTTCCAGTAGTCCTCGATCAAACGCCGAAGCTGGGCCCCTTTGGGCTGCCAGAGAATCAGTCCCGGGCCGATCTCGTCGCGGATGGTGAAGAGATCAAGCTCTTTGCCGAGCTTGCGGTGGTCACGTCTTTTCGCCTCTTCCAGGGCGTGGAGATGGGCGGCGAGATCCTTTTTGTCGAAAAAGGCGGTGCCGTAGATCCGCTGCAGGACGTCCCGCTTCTCGTCACCCCGCCAGTAGGCGCCGGAGACCCGGAGCAGTTTGAAGGCCTTGATAAACGAGGTGTCGGGCAGATGGGGGCCGCGGCAGAGGGCGGTAAATTCGCCAACCCGGTAGAGGGAAACCGAGTCACAGGCCAGATCGGCAATCAGTTCGACCTTGAATTTTTCCCCTTCAGCGGCAAATCGGGCTGTCGCTTCGGCGCTGCTCATCTCCTGCCGTTGAAACGGCAGGGCGGCCCGGACCAGTTCGGTCATCCGCTCTTCAATTCGGGCGAAATCCTCCGGGGTAAAGGGCTCATCCCGGAGAAAATCATAATAGAAACCGGTCTCGATCGCCGGGCCGATGGCCACCTTTACCCCGCTGCCGAATATCTCCCGGACAGCAAGGGCCATGATGTGGGCAGTGCTGTGGCGGAGGAGGTCAAGAGCTTCCTCCGAGCCGATCTGTACTGGGGTGAGCACGGCATCTGCCAGCAAAGGGGTGGAGAAGTCGATGAGTTTGTCGCCAATCCGCATTGCCACGGTCTGTTTGCGCTGCTTGTTGGCAAGCAGGGTTTTACAGACTTCGCGGATTGTCGTTCCGGCGGCAATGGTTACCGGTTCTCCTTCGGAGAGCTGTACGCGTATATCGGCCATCAAACTATCCTAACCCCGATCAACCGGATGAGTACCCTGGTGAACTGTTCCTTTTCAAGGAGGTGGATCTTTAAAGTACTCAAGTAAATAAAAATAAAGGCTAAAGAGTTAACCCCTTGTTGCAAGGTGTTCACCTTTAGCCTTCTATTTTGGTAGGCGCGGACGGGATTGAACCGACGACATCCACCACGTCAAGGTGGCGCTCTCCCACTGAGCTACGCGCCTGAATCGCTGTCGTAAGTGGGAAGCACGCGATATATCAGGTGCTTCTCTCCAGCTTGGCAAGAGCCATTTAGTAACACCTTTTCCCAGGCTGCGCAAGATTTTTTTAAACCGGACGAGTATTTTCCCAGGGTGTCACTGCTCGGTTTCCCCCGGTTTCCAGGCAAGGGTGTTCCATCAGAGAGAGGGCTCGATCAGCGGGCGATGCTCCTCGCCTCAATCGCTTTGGCCAGGGTGTAGCGGTCAGCGTATTTGATATCCATGCCCATCGGAATACCGCAGGCCAGCCGGGTGAGGCGAATCGGCAGGTGTTGCAGAACGTCGATCAGATAGGAGGCGGTAGCCTCGCCGGGTACAGTGGAACTGGTGGCAAGGATCACTTCCTGGACAGTACCCTTGGCGACCCTCTCAAGCAGTTCGCGGATTTTCAGTTCGTTGGGGCCAACGCCGTCCATTGGGGAGATTACTCCGTGGAGGATGTGGTAGTGTCCCCGAAAACTCCCGGTTTTTTCGATGGCCAGGAGGTCCCCGGATTGTTCAACGACACAGATCACCCCAACTTGTCGCCGCGGGTCGCCGCAGAGAGCACAGGGATCGCTGGCGGAAAACGAACAGCAGGAGGAGCAGAGGCGGATCGAGGTGTGCAGCTGGCTCAGTGCTGCGGCCAGCTCCCGGGCGAGTCCCGGTGGTTTGCGGAGGATGTTCAGGGCGAGTCGTGTGGCGCTTTTCTGCCCGATACCCGGAAGCTTGACCAATTGCTCAATGAGCTGCTCAAGCGCTGGTGGAAGTATCTGCATCGCGGTTCAGGGTCGAAGAAAATCACTTAGACCGGGCAGGTTCATCCCACCGGTGAGACGGCCGAGTTCCTCCTTGCTGAGCTCTTTCGCCTTGCGCAGGGCGTCATTGGTGGCGGCGACAATCAGATCCTGGAGCATGCCCGCCTCCTTTGGGTCGATCACCACCGGTTCCACGGTCACCGCCAGGACATCACCCTGGCCGTTAACGGTGACTTCGACCATTCCTCCGCCGGCGCTGCCGGTAATGGTTTTCCGGGCGAGATCCTGCTGGATCTGCGCCATCTTTTCCTGCATGACCTTGGCCTGCTGCATGATGCTGCTTAAATCCATGATAGTCCTGTTTCTCGTTGTATTATCTGCTCTTTGGGCCGATGCGGATATCCCCGACCTGGCCGTTAAATATCTCGGTGGCCATCAGTACCAGCGGATCGTTGGCGAGAAGCTGGCGTTTGCGCTGGGGGCCTTCCTCGCCGTTGCCGCCATTGGCCGGTTCGGCATCGGCCACCCTGATCCGTACCTTTAATGGTTTCTGGAAAAAATCCAAGGCAAATTCGGTAAGGATCTGGAGATTATCCTTTTGCCGGAGCAGTGCACAGTCGGTCGCCTCCAGGTAATTAAGCTGCAGCTCCCCTGGGGGATCCTCCCTGGGGTTTTCCGCAAGTTGCAGCCCCTGCGCCATCCACTCTTTGCGCTCTTTGACGTAGCCAATGAAAAGGGACCAGTCACGGCGGACATCCCGACTGTGGGAGTGTATCGACGGGGCCGGCGAGGGTTCGGTCTTGCCCACGTCGCTGGTCGACCCAGGTTTTTCTGGTGCGGGTGAAGCGGATTTTTCCCGGGGTGGGTCAGACGGCGAAGGCCTGGTCTGCTCGGGTTGCGGTTTGACCGCCTCAGCCTTGCTGGTCAGTGGGGTGGACCGTTCCTCTGCCGCTGGGGAGGATGCAAGGTTTTTTTTTTCGGCTGTGACAGTTGGCGGTTCCTCCGCCGGGGAAGGTGGTCGCGGCTGATCGGGCAATCTTTTGGCAAGGATCTCCTCAAGGCGGCCAAGCAGGGAAGAGA
>JAZBOD010000489.1:0-2482 GCA_036350955.1 Desulforhopalus sp.
GACTGCCCGACCAGCAGCACTGGATCACGGCGAATCACCGCATAGCTGAGGACCATCGCCGATCCGGTGATACTGATTGCCCAGAAGCCGATCGGCAAAAGGGATTCATGGCGCCGTTCGCTGTAGAGCCACTGGTAGACGAAGCGAAAGGTGAATACCAGCTGACCGGCTATCCCCCAGAACATCAACCAGGCGGGAATTGCTTCATTGGCGATGACCCTCTGGACACTGTGGGTCTCGGAATGATCGCCAGATCATGGCGGAGGATGCCGTAGACCATAAGCAAAAAGGAGGCAACAATGCTCAACTGCCAGAAGAGCAGCGGCGAGAGGATTTTTCCGGCTCTTTCCGAAGAGATCCACTGGGTCAGTTGCCGTGCCGAAAAGAGCAGCTGGGCGAGGAAGCCGACGGCAAAAACCAGATTCTGGCTCATCTGCTGCGGTCAACCAGGGTATAGTGGATTGTCCGGTTGCGCATCCAGCGAAAGGCCAGGGTATCGAAGAAGGGGCCAACCAGGCGGTTGCGGATATGGTACTTGCTGGTTCCGGCAATGCGCGGGTAGTGGGCGATGGGAACCTGTTTGACCCGTCCGCCCTGCAACTGCACCAGGGCGGGAAGAAAACGGTGCATCCCGGTGAAAAAGGGCATGGTCTGCACCAGGGAGGTTTTGATAATTTTTAATGGACAGCAGGTGTCCTCGATGCCGTCGTTGATCATCAGCCGGCGGTAGGCGTTGGCGGCCCGGGAGGCAAACCGTTTGCTGAGACGATCCTGGCGCTTGCGGCGGATGCCGTTGACCATGTCGTATTCGGGAAAATAATCAAGGTAGAGGAGAAAGTCCTCCGGGTGGGTCTGCAGATCGGCGTCAATATAGCCAACCAGCGAGGTCCGGCAGTGGTCAAAGCCGGCCTTGATAGCGCTGCTCAGCCCCTGGTTGTCGGTAAAGGTGATGGTTTCACAGTTGTCGGTCTCGGCGCAATGCTGCGCCAGGAGTGCCGGACTGCGATCCAAAGAACCATCATCGACGTAGAGTACCAGGCAGGGGAGAGGAGATTTGGCGAGAAAACCCTCCATCGCCCTGAAAAAGGCCGGCAGGCTCTCCTCCTCGTTGTAGACCGGTACGATGACTGTCAGCTGATCGGACATAAATAAAGTTTGGCTAGGGCTGCTGAAACAGGGCAGAGCACCCTGCGAAGGGGGCAACAGTATGCCCTCCGCCAAACCCGAATTCCTACCAGACCGCATCGAAAAACTCAAGGCTTTTCCCAAAAAGGCAGGTGCCGGCCGCCGGCGGTCTCCCCGGAGAGGATTCTTTCAGGAAACCATTAACCCCAGGGAAAATTTGCCATCGGATTTATTTTGTAATATCATCCAAAAGGTCTACTACCGCTCCTTGATGTGAGGGGCATCTTTTCTGCATTGCGCCAGGATTTTTCACGTTGGCCGCGCGCCGTTCTCAAGGAAGGGTTGCCATGTACAGGTCGTTTTACCGGTTGACCACTACGCCGTTTACCAAGCATCCCGATCCACCCTTCTGGTGGGTGGGGAAAAAGCAGCGGAACAGCCTGGCGGCCCTCAATCAAGGAATTTTCGAGGAACAGGGATTCCTCCTGCTCAGCGGCGATGCCGGGACCGGTAAAACCACGCTCTGCCGGGTTTTGACCGAAGGGTTTGATCATGGTGTGCTCTGGACTGCTCTTGCCGATCCTCGCCTGGAGCGTCTCGACTTTTATAATGCCATTGCCGCAGGCTTTGCCTTTGGCGGATCATTTACCTCGAAGGTCGAATTTCTCCTGCAGATCGGCCAGTTTCTCCAACAGGCCGGAACTGCAGGCAAACGGGTGCTGCTGCTGATTGATGACAGCCACCAACTGAGTCAGGAACTCCTTGAAGATCTCCGCCTGCTGGTCAATCTTGGCAATGACCAAGAGAAATTGCTCAATATTCTTCTGGTTGGCCGGCAGGAGCTCAACCATCTTCTCGAGCAGCCGAAAAACCGGGCGATATACCAGCGGCTGACGGTCAGAGAGGAGATTATCCCGCTGACCGGCGGGGAGACCGAAGAGTACCTGGCTCATCGGCTGCTGGCGGCGGGAGCTGAGGAAAAGCTGTTTACCGATGCGGCGGTTCGGGCAATCTATACCCTCAGCGGCGGGGTCCCGCAGCAGATCAACGCCCTTGCTGAACAGGCCCTGATGGTCGGGGCGGGTCGCCGGCTGCCGGTTATCGGCGATGAAGCGGTACTCTACTGCGCCCGAAGTCTGGGGCTTGCCGTGGATCTGATCGACAGCGTCGATACTCCCGGAGGTGCAGGTTTTGCCGGTGGCCTGGCGACGAGCGAAAAAGAGCCGGACACTCCGCAATCTGGCCGAAAGCCTGGTCGCCGACTTTTCTCCGGCAAAGGCCGGTGGGCAACCGCTCTGGCCGTTGGTGGATTGCTCCTCGGCAGTTATTATTTGTTTGATCGAGTACCTTCTTCTCC
>JAZBOD010000490.1:0-6735 GCA_036350955.1 Desulforhopalus sp.
ACTCACGCAACGAAAAATACGACAAAAACGGGCATCTCCCGCATTTTTTTCATCCCGACAAAAATGGGCCATGATTTTCGCCAAAAGGCACATATTTGTCATTTTTTTTATTTTCAAGATTCAATTACGCAGGGTGGCCTGCAGGCGAGCTGGAATGGTGAGCAGATCAAGAGCGGAGGTGATATCCCGGCAGACCACATCTGCGGCAAGAAGTGCCAGAGGGCTGGCCCCCTCGGCCTGAACCACCGCGATCCCGAGAACCGCCTCTTTGAGCATCAGGCAGTCATTGCGGCCGTTGCCGATCGCCACCACCGCCTCCCTGCCGAGGCTGCTGACCAGGGCTGCCTTGGCCTGGTCCTGGGCACCGGCACCAATAATCTGCAAGGTGCAGGGCAGGCTGGCAAGTTGCACCGCCACTGTCCCGTGGGTGTCCGCGGTGATCACCTGGACCGTCACGCTTTTGGCCAGAGCGAGAAGCCGCTCCGCCACCCCGGGCAACAGCGTGCCATCGGCGGCGAGGGTCCCGTTATAGTCAAGGACCAGATGGTTGAGGAGCAGCACCTCACCTCCGGGAATGGCAATATCGATCATCTCCCCTTTCCTTTTCTCTGAAAATAGCCTTGCCATTACCCCACAAGCGGGGCAATGTAGAGGCAGAGTCGTCTGGCTATCACCCTCCACACCCCAGGTAATACCACAGGCCGTATTGATAATGGAGCAAAAACCAGTGGAAGTCGATGACCAGGAACTGAAAAAAGTCATCGCCGACTTTCTTGATCAGGGCCACGTTGACAACATCGTCGCCATGTTTCGCCATGATCCAAAATACTACGGCTGGACCGGTGAACTGCTGGCCGACGAGCGTTTTTCGGTGCGCCTTGGGGTGGCCGTGCTCTTTGAAGAGCTCCGCGCCAGCCAACCGGAGAAAATCGGCCTGGCCGTCCCCTCACTGCTCACCCTGCTCGAGTCAAGCCAACCCCTGCTCCGCGGTGAAGCGGTCTCCCTCCTGGCGGTGATCGGCGGTGAAGAGGCCGAAAGCCACATCCGCCGTCTCGAGGCCGACCCAAGCCCCCAGGTGCGGGAGATGGTCGAGCTGGTCCTCGGAGAGCCGCGGTGACCAGGCGGAACACCACCAGCCGGCGGGCTTTTCCCTGGTGGCTGACCACCCTGGCCGCGGCTGCCCTGTATGCCCTGTTCAGCTATTACCTGCCAAACCTCCAGCCGGATCACCCGACCCTGGCCAGCTTCTGCCAGGCGGCACCGGACCTTGCTCCTTTGCTGGCCATATTCCTGCTGCTGCTCGCAGCGAAACAGCTCTACGACATCCCTCCCAGGGAAAAACAGGATCCATCGGTCGAGCAGTCCGATCAACCGAAACAGTGAGGCCGAAACGATGACGCTGGATATCATTGACAGGAAAATTCTCACCATTCTGCAGCAGGACGGGCGGATCACCAATGCCAAACTGGCCGGGGAGGTCGGTCTCTCTCCGCCGGCGGTCCTCGAGCGGGTACGCCGGCTGGAAGCCAGCGGGGTTATCGACCGTTACGTGGCGATTCTTGACCGCGCCCAGGCCGGCTTCACCATTCAGACGATTGTCATGGTCTGTCTCAGCCACCACCAGATCTCCTCCCTGGAGACGGTCAAGGAGCGCCTCACCCGGATGGACGAAGTCCTCGAAGTCCACCAGCTCACCGGCGAGGTCGACTTTCTTCTCAAGGTGGCGGTCAAAGACATGCCGGGCTATACCGACTTCGTCAACAACAAGCTCTCCGGCATCCCTGGAATCCAGAACGTGAAAACCTCATTTATCCTCGCTACCCTGAAAAACAACACCGCACTCAACCTCCTCCCCGGATCGTGAAATGGGTTGGGACTGCCAACCGGAGTGACAGCGGCGAAATGGGGGTGATAAATATCCTCTAAGCGAGTATATGAGGAACTTGAAAAAACCTTGCCCCTGGCCGCCGCCGGCAAACCGCCCTCCCCGAAACCTGGGGAGGGAGACCGCCACGGCCGACCACGAAATATTCCCGTTGTCAACAAAGTCGACCTCATATGAAAAACCAGCAAGAACTTCTTTCCCAGGCCCAGTCGATTATCCGGATGGGGGAAAAGGTGCTCACCACCGAAAGTTCCGACCATCGGCTCACCCCGCTGGTCAATGAACAGCAGTTCCACGACTTCCGGATTTCCGCCCTCTCCTTTCTCTCCCGGGTCTTCGGCGAGTCGGGCATCCACTGCCAGAGCCTGAAAAACGAGGTGACCCACCCCACCGCGAGCCGGACCAAAAGGGCCATCGGCATTCTCACCGCCGCCTGCCGCGATCTTGAAGGAGATTGGCTGGAGAATACCACCAGGGCAATCAGCCGGGATATCCTCGGCGATATTCTCCTGCTGGCAAGAGGCCACGCCGAACAGGGCCAACTGGTGGCCGCGGCGACCGTTGCCGGGACGGTTCTTGAAAAACAGCTGCGCCAGCTCAGCCAGAGCCAGGCCATCCCGCTCTACAACGAGGGACAGAGCCGGGCGACCGCGAAAAAGGGGCCCCAGCTCGCCGGCGAGATCTACAAGAAAAGGCTCTTCTCCCGCCAGGAGTACAAATTGATTATCGCCTGGCTTGACATGTACGACCAGGCGGTGGCGGGGACCTTACCCCCTGCCGGAAAAGTAAAGGAGATGCTCAGCGGTATCCAGCTTTTGCTGGCCAAAGGCCACGAGGAGAGCCGCTCCCAACCCGGTAAGAAGCCACAGTGATGCCCGCAGCGACGCCCCTTCGCCCCGACACCCTGCTCCATATCTACTACCTGGCGGGAACCATCCCCGCCGGACGCCTCCCCAGCGGCAGCCACTATCTCGGCAACTGGGAGGAGGACGATTTCAGCTTCCTCTTTTTTACCTCTCCGGCCGACGAAGAGGTGCGGGCTGTTGCCGCCGGCAGCGACGGCTGCCGGCTGATCGACGTCTACCAGATGAGCTATCAGCAGTGGCAGGGCGGCGAGATCACCCCGCTCAGGGTCGGCCGTTTCCTCCTCAACCCACCATGGATCAGCGCTGCAGCAGAGGCCGGCGAAATCGCCATCACCCTTGACTCCGGGGTGGTCTTTGGTAACGGCGCCCACCCGACCACCCAGGCCTGCCTTGAGGCCATGGCGATCGCCTGTGCCGGCAAAACGCCTGATACCGTGCTCGATCTCGGCTGCGGCACCGGGGTTCTTGCTCTGGCTGCGGCAAAACTGGGCTGCCGCAGAGTACTGGCGGTGGACAACAATTTTCTTGCCGCCCGCACCGCATGGAACAATGTCCGGCTCAACCGGCTTGACGAGCAGATCCTGGTGATCAACGGCCGGGCGGAGGAGCAGACGGCCATCGCCGCCGATCTGCTGATTGCCAATATCCATTTTGACATTATGCGCCAGCTGGTAGCGACGGAAGGATTTCTCCACCAGAAATGGTTTATTCTCTCCGGCCTCCTGTCCAGTCAGGCCGAACAGATCATCGCCACCCTCCACCGCCTGCCAGTCCTGATTCTCAAAGAGTGGCACGGTGATGGGATCTGGCACACCATCCTCGGGATCACCCGGGAATCACCATTGAAATCGCCAAACCCGGCGGCTGGAGGACAACCATGAGTAAAGTAGTGATCATCGGTGGCGATGCCGCCGGGATGAGCGCGGCGATGCAGCTGCGCCGCCGCCGGCCGGACGCGGCAATTACCGTCTTTGAGCAGAGCCGATACACCTCCTACTCCCTCTGAGGCCTGCCCTACTATGTCGCCGGTCTGGTCGACGAGAAGAATGCGCTGATTGCCCGACAGCCGCAAACCTTTCGGGACAAGTATGGTATTGCCGTGCACACCCGCCACCGGGTGGTCGCTATCATGCCGAGCGAACAGCAGGTGGTGGTGGACAATCTCGATGGTGGCGGAGAGCGCAGGGAAGGTTATGACCGGCTGCTCATCGCCTGCGGCGCCCTGCCGGTGCGCCCCGCCCTGGAGGGGATCGACAGCGACGGCATCCATCAGGTCAACAGCTTTAGTGGCGGCCTGCGCCTCAGGGAACTGCTCGACCGGCAGCGTCCGCAGCGGGCGGTGGTGGTCGGCGGTGGCTATATCGGGGTGGAGATGGCCGAGGCGCTGCACCAGCGGGGCCTGCCGGTCACCTTGGTGCAGCGCCCGGGCCAGCTGATGTCGACCCTCGACGCCGAGATGGCCCAAGCCTTTACCGAGTACCTGACCAGGGCCGGGGTTACACTCCGCCTCGGCGAGGCGGTACAGGGCTTTACCAGCCGCAATGGCCAGGTCAGCGGGGTAGTCACCGATCAGGGAACCATAGCCGGGGACCTGGTCATTCTTGGCCTGGGCGTCGTCCCGAACAGCGCCCTGGCCAAAGCGGCGAACATCCCCTTGGGTGTAAGAGAGAGCATCCGGGTCAACCAGCTTCAGGAGACCGAGACCGCCAATATCTGGGCCGCCGGCGACTGTGCCGAGTCCTGCCACCTGATCAGCGGCCAGGCGGTGCATCTCGCCCTGGGCACCGTTGCCAACAAACAGGGCCGGGTGGCGGGGATCAATCTCGCCGACGGCGAGGCGAGCTTTCCCGGGGTGCTCGGCACGGCGATCACCAAATTCATGGAGGGAGAGTGCTCGAGAACTGGGCTCGGCGAGCGGGAACTGCAGAAACTCGGCTGGGAGTATGTCACGGCAACGGTCAACGGCCATACCCTGCCGCGGTATTAACCCGGGTCAGCCCCGATCCGGGTAAAGGTCCTCGCCGCGAAGGGCAGTGGCCGACTGCTCGGGGTGCAGATCGTCGGCGGGCCGGGTTCGGCCAAACGGATCGACACCGCCGCCGTCGCCCTCCAAGCCGGCCTGACCCTCGAGCAATTGCTCTACCTCGACTTGAGCTACGCCCCACCTTTTTCCGGGGTATGGGACCCCCTGGTGATTGCTGCCCGCCTGGCCTTAAAAGAGACCTGAGCGGGCAGGCAAACCCAAGCCGACCAGTGGGTTAGAGCTTCTGCAGGGCAGCGATCCGATCCTCAAGCGGCGGATGGCTCCTGAACAACGAGGCCAGACCGCCCTGCTTGGGACGGATACCGAACGCGGCGACCTGATCCGGCAGATGCGAGGGCTCATGGTGGGCCTGCAGACGACGCAGGGCACCGACCATCTTCTCCTTGCTGGTCAGATAGGCCGCCCCCTTGTCGGCGGTAAACTCGCGGCGGCGGGAAAACCACATGACGATCAGCGCAGCGAACATGCCAAGGACCAGTTCAAGAACGATGGTCACGGCGATATAGCCCATAAAGCCAAGGCCACCCTCGCCATCATCACTGCGCAGGAAGTTGTTGATCACGTTGGCGGCCATCCGCGAAAGGAAGATGACAAAGGTGTTCAGCACCCCCTGGATCAGGGAGAGGGTCACCATATCGCCACAGGCGACATGGGTGATCTCATGGGCGAGCACCGCCTCCACCTCGTCTTTGGACATATTCTGCAGCAAACCGGTGGAAACCGCCACCAGAGCATTGTTTTTGTTCATCCCGGTGGCAAAGGCGTTCATGTCCGGGGAGCTGTAGATAGCAACCTCAGGCATGCCGATCTCGGCGGTGGTGGCCATCCGCTTCACCGTATCGAACAGCCACTGCTCGCTGGCGTTGGCCGGCTGGGTGATCACTCTTGCCCCGGTCGATTTCTTGGCGATCCATTTTGACATCGCCAGGGAGATGAACGAACCGCCCATGCCAAACAGCGCCGCCATCACCAGCAGGCCGGAAGTGCTCCGGGAGTCGATGCCGAAAATGGTCATGACGATCCCGAGCAGGACCAGAATCGCCAGGTTGGTTGCCAGAAAAAGTGCTATGCGTAACACGTCGAACCTCCATAATTTTTTAATCGAACGAACCCTCTAACCTGTCCAGCCTTTTGGGTAAGAAGGCGAACAGAACCCTTTTTAAAGTGGTAATAGTGTAAACATCCTTTTTTCCCGGACAAGAAATTTCGTCGTGCGGTCTTTTCAGGGCAGGCTTTCGAGCACCTTTTTCACCACCTTGCCGTCAGCCGCCGCACCGAAATGGTCCATCACCGGGCGCATCGCCTGCATCCGGCCGGCAAAGGCGCTGAGATCGAGATTGGCGGTAATCCAGGCGCGGATCTCCTCTTCGCCGGCCTGACGGGGCAAGTACTCCTCGATAATCCGCAGAAAGGAAGAATCTTTCTCCCCCTGGGCAGCGAGCAGTTCACGCTCCGACTTGATCAGTTTCTTGACTATGGCGATGATCTGTGCATCGCTGAGATTTTTTTCCTGCTGGCGGCCAAACTCGCCGATCAGTATCCGCACCGCTCCGGTTCGCTCACTGTCCCGGGCCTTCATCGCAGTTTTCAGATCACCCTGTATCTTTTCTTGCAGTCCCATATTATCCTCGTTATACATTTTGCATTACACTTATGGTTCCCATCAAGCTCCCATGCCGCAACCAGCAGCAATGAACAGCCTTTGCCCAGCCTGCCTCGACTTACCTCCAGCTGCGACGCGTACAGCCTTCTCTTCAGGCTGGAGAGGCCGGCGGACATGTGCAGGAGGCTACCGACCACTTTTGCAGCGCGTAGGGTGCGCACTGCGCACCAACCAGCACTGCAAAGAGCTCGCCAGGGTGCTCGCACAAATGGTGCGTATGACGCACCCTACGGGAAATATATGCCACCCATGCCGCAGCTGGAGGTAAGGCCAGGCA
>JAZBOD010000491.1:0-4805 GCA_036350955.1 Desulforhopalus sp.
GCCGGATAGTGCTGGTGGATGATGGTGAGGATTTCCACTAGTTCCTCAACCCGGGTCCTGCTCTCAAGCAGGTCGGCAATTTCTAAAAAGATTGCCAGTCGATTAGGGGCTATCTCGGCCAGATCATCCCAGAGTTGGGCAGCAGCGCCATTTTCGACGATGACCAGCAGATCATCGGCCAGGCTTAACTGAATCGCCTCTATCCGCCCGACCACCTCCTGGTCGCCTGGATTTTCCCGGCGGATTCTTTCATAAAACAGCAGAGCCTTGTCAGGCCGGCCCAGATCATCCTGGCTGATCTCTCCCGCGAGGAGGAGAAACGGCCGGCTGTCGATAACCTTGTCGGCCAGAAACTGATATTGCTGCAAGGCTGCTTCGAATTCACCCTGCTGACGATACGCCTCGGCCAGCCGAACCCGGAAAGGGAGATACTCGGGATGGCGCCGTAAATACTCCTCCCAGAGAGCCTGGCGTCGCTGTTCATGGCCGGGGACATCAAAGAGTTCTGCCGCCTGAAAAATCAACCGGTCTTCAACATCTGGGTCTTCGAGCAGCCGGGCGAACAGCTGGCGGGCGCGGTCAGGCCGCCCATGGTCGCGGGAATCGAGTGCCAGAATATAGAGGAGGGAGCGGTCTTCAGGATGGCGCTGACTTAACCCCTCAAGCAGAGGCAATGCCTGAGCACGCTTGCCCTGAGTCCGCAGGCCGCGGACCAGGCCGGCAAGCGCGGTATCCGAATCGGCGCCAACCGGATTTTTCTCAAACACCTTGCCAAAATAGTGCACGGCCCGGGCGGCATCGCCACCCTGCTCGGCAAGATGGCCGGCAACCAGCAGGTAGTCGTTTCGGGTGGGGTTTTGTTCGAGAAGCCGGGCGAGGATTTTCGCCGCAGCCTCGCTGTCGCCGATTTTCAACAGGACTTTACAGTACTCCCAATTGAGCTCTTCAATGTTATCTTTAAGCTTGAAGAGTTCACCGTAAAGCCTTGCTGCTTCGCCATAGTTTTCCTTGCGGGCGGTTTCCCGGGCCTCGTCCCACAAGGAACGCCACTCTGGAATAGCCTCCTCACTCCCCACCAGGGCAATTTCTCTTTGCGGAGCAATCGCCTCAGTGGCCAATACCGGCCCACAGACCAGCAGCAGGAGAAAGAGAGACCGAAGCAGTCGCCGGGCGGGAAGAATGTTCAGCCTGGATCGCACCATGTCGGCATTGTGGAGGGTTGTCTTTTTAATCTCATCCAACCCCCTCACCCTACCCTACTGCCGGTAAAACTGCACGATTTTCTCCACGACATGAGCCTGCATCTCCTCAGACAGCTCGGGGTAGATCGGCAGGGCGATTGTGGTTGCGGCGGCCCGTTCCGCTTCGGGGCAGGACCAGGCAGCAGCGGCCTCACCGAGACACTGCTGGCGGTGCAGGGGCACCGGATAATAGATTTCACAGCCGATGTCGGCCGCAGTCAGCCAGTCGCGCAGGGCATCGCGCCGGCTGACACGGATGACGTACTGGTTATAGATGTGCAGGTTGACTTCACGTCCTTCCGCGGTCACCGCCCTGCCATAGATCTCCGGCGGGGTCATCACCTGACCGTCGGCCACGAGGCCGCTGGCGGCAAAGAGCCGGTTATAGCTGGCGGCGTTATCTCTTCGGCCCTGGTGCCAACCCTCGAGATAGGGCAGTTTCACCCGCAGGGCCGCGGCCTGGATGGGATCAAGACGAAAGTTCCCACCGACCATGCTGTGGTAGTATTTCGGATGGGCCCCATGGTTGCGGAGCAGGACCATCTTTTCGGCAAAGGCCTGGTCACTGGTAATAACCATCCCCCCATCACCGATGCCGCCGAGATTTTTGCTGGGGAAAAAGGAAAAACAGCCGGCCAGACCCATTGCCCCGGCCCGGCGGTAGGCGATGCCTTCCTCCAGGGGAGAGGGGAACTCGGCGCCGATCGCCTGGGCGGCATCTTCAATGACCGGCAGCCCATAGCGGCCGGCCAGTTCGAGAGTATTGGTCATATCGGCACACTGGCCGTAGAGATGAACGGGAATGATCGCCTTGATGCTCCGGTCCTGATCCGCTTCGAGCATTTCGGCAAGCCGTGCCGGATCAATATTGAACGAGGCCGGTTCGATATCGGCAAAAACCGGCTGCGCCCCCAGGCGGAGAATTACTCCCATGGTGGCAAAAAACGAATAGGGGGTGGTCAGAACCCGATCACCTGGGCCAATGCCCAAGGCCATCAGGGAGATAAGCAGGGCATCGGTGCCGCTGGTTACCCCGACCCCGTATGCGGCGCCACTGTATTCGGCGATTTCCTGCTCAAGGGCCTCGACCTCCGGGCCCTGAATATAGCGGGTCGATCTGACCACCCGGGTTACCGCCTGGAGAAGATCGTCTTCAAGGGAGGCCAACTGCGCCTGAAGATCAAGCAAAGGTACTTTCATGGTATCGTATCAAGGGTTGGGGAGAGAGGGGGAATCGGGCGCGGGCGCTCCACCGGAAAACCAGTGAAGAACCCGATATGCCGCTGATCAGGAGGAGGAACTGATAATGATTTTTTCACCGTCAAAGTAGTCGACAATATCCGGCATCTCCGCCTCAAGATATTTTTTCATCTTTTTGAGGAGGTTGACCTCGATCTGGCGGACTCTTTCCCGGGAAATGTCAAAACGGTCGGCGATGTTCTGCAGGGTGAGCGGTTCATCGGAGAGCAGCCGTTTTTCTAAAATCATCTTCTCTTTGTCATTGAGCTTGTCCTTTAATACATCGAGCAGCTCGCTCAACTTGGCCTTTATCTCCTTGCCGGCGACCATCGACTCAATGCCCGGGCCGTTACTCGGCAGAAAGTTTTTCTGTTCATCGTCGGAATCAGAGCGAACCGGGCTTTCCAGCGAGACATCCCAGTTATCCATCCGCTGCCCCATCTCAACAACTTCCCGCTCCTTGACGTTGAGCCGTTCAGCGAGCAGCTTCGGTTCCGCCTGAAACCCCTGCCCTTCAAGCAGCTTGCGCTCCTTGTTGAGGCTGAAAAACAGTTTCCGTTGCGCCTGGGTGGTGCCGATTTTCACCAGCCTCCAGTTATCCATAATAAATTTAAGGACATAGGCCCTGATCCAGTAGGCAGCGTAGTAGGAGAATTTCACCCCCCGATAGGGGTCAAATTTTTTGGTGGCCTGGACCAGGCCGACATTGCCTTCCTGGATCAGATCCATGAAATTCTGCATCCAGTATTTTTGAAAATCCATCGCCACTTTGACCACCAGGCGCAGATTGGCGCTGACCAGGCGGTAGGCGGCATCCTGATCACCCTCCTCACGGAAGCGGATCGCCAGCTCATCGGTCTCTTCCCGGGTGAGCAACTCGTACTGGCTGATCTCCTGCAGGTAGCGGTGCAACGCGGGATTGCTGAGAACAGGGAGATTATCCTCATCGGCAACCGCGATCAGGGGATTTTCGTAAGGTTCGTCTATATCCGATCCATCGCTTTCGAGGACAACCTCGTCCACCGGATCAATTTCGGCATCGTTGTCAACTACGGTATCTTTACTCATACACCTCTCTCCGGAAAGTAGATCCAGAAATATTTAAAAAGATATTTATCTTACCCTACCTGTCGAAAAGTGCAATCATATTACGCTGGAACTCGGGAATCTCACGTTATTTCAGGAACTCATCCCCTCTCACAGCAGAGGGGACAACTCCCTTCACGAATGGAATTTTCTTGGCCAGACCGCCTGGACGTTCTTCAGGCTGCGGCACTTCGGCTGATTGGTCAGCCTATCGTAGGGTGCGCACCGCGCACCAACCAGCAACCCTCCCATAAGGGATCAATGTGGTGCGTATGACGCACCCTACGGTATTGCCCGGGAAGAAGGAAGACCCTCCACAGGAAGAGAAATGCATTTTCTTCCTCCACCGGGTATGATACAAAGCACCACCCTGGGGAATCCGCCCGTACCCTGGCCAACCGCCACCCCAGCCAACCTGATTTTTCTCAAACACCATGGATACCATTCGAAACTTCAGCATTATCGCACACATTGACCACGGTAAATCGACCCTTGCCGACCGGATGATCCAGTTCTGCAAAATGGTCACAGACCGGGAGTTCAAAGATCAGCTGCTCGACAGCATGGATATTGAAAGGGAGCGGGGGATCACCATCAAGAGCCAGACAATCTGTCTCCCCTATCCCGCAAAAGACGGAAAAACCTACTTTCTCAACCTGGTCGACACCCCGGGGCATGTCGATTTCAGTTATGAGGTATCCCGGGCCCTCAGTTCCTGTGAGGGCGCCCTGCTCCTGGTCGATGCTGCCCAAGGTGTCGAGGCCCAGACCCTGGCCAACCTCTACCTGGCGATGGAAAATGACCTGGAGATCATTCCGGTGATCAACAAGATCGACCTGCCCTCCGCCGAACCGGAACGGATCGCCCTGCAGATTGAAGAAGATCTCGGCCTCGACAGCAGCCACGTCCAGTACTGCTCGGCCAAACTGGGCACCGGGATTCCCGAATTGTTCGAGGCGATCGTCACCTACCTCCCCCCGCCCAAGGGCGACCCGGCAGCACCGCTGCAGGCCCTGATCTTTGATGCCACCTACGACCCCTTCCGGGGAACGATCATCTCGGTGCGGATCATCAACGGTACGGTCAGGGCCGGTGAGACTCTCCGTTTCATGGCCAACGGCCGGGAATACCGGGTTGAGGAGGTAGGGCTGTTCAAACTCCGTCGAGAACCGCAGAAACAGCTCTCCGCCGGCCAGGTCGGCTATATCCTCGCCGGGATAAAGACCGTCGAGGATACCC
>JAZBOD010000492.1:0-10790 GCA_036350955.1 Desulforhopalus sp.
ACCGGCACTATCAGTGCTCTGGTGCCGGGTGCGGTCAATGATGAGATCACCATCGATCTGCCTGGGGGAAGCTCGATTACCTCGATCATCACCTCGGCCAGCGTGAAACGGCTGGATCTGGCGGTCGGCAAGGAAATATCGGCGATAATCAAGGCATCCGATGTGCTCCTCGGCAAGGCATAGCCTGCCGTAGCCCAAGGGTGTTGTGCACGGGTGCTATTGCTCTTCCATAAAAGGGTAAGCAAAATCCTCCGCCGGAACCAGGGTCTCCTTGACGGTTCTGACCGAAACCCAACGAAGCAGGTTGGCCATCGATCCCGCCTTGTCGTTGGTCCCCGAGGCTCTCCCGCCGCCGAAAGGCTGCTGGCCGACCACCGCACCGGTTGGCTTGTCGTTGATGTAGAAGTTCCCGGCGGAATGTTCGAGGTAGTGCATCGCTGTACGTATTGCTGCCCGGTCCTGAGCAAAGATCGCCCCGGTCAAACCGTAGGGCGATGACCGGTCGCAGAGCTTTAAGGTATCGATAAAGTCGGCATCATCATAGACATGGATGGTCAGCACCGGCCCGAAGATCTCTTCGACCATGGTCTTGAAGTGGGGGTCGGTGGCGAGAATCACCGTCGGCTCGATAAAGTAGCCCACCGATTTGTCGCATTTCCCGCCGATAAGAATCTCTCCCCCCGGATTGCTCCGGGCATAATCGATAAAGGCGGCGATAGTGTCGAAGGCTCCTTCGTCAATAACCGCGCCGACAAAATTGCCAAAATCAGTGGGTGGTCCCATCTTGATCCGGGCCATCTGGCTGCGGAGGAGGGTTTCCACCGCCGGCCACAGGGAACGGGGAATATAGGCTCGACTTGCCGCCGAGCACTTCTGCCCCTGATACTCAAATGCACCACGAACCAGACCAGTAACCAGTGGTGCGACATCAGCGCTGCTATGGGCAAAGACGAAATCCTTGCCGCCGGTTTCGCCAACCAGGCGTGGGTAGGATTTGTAACCGGCGATGTTCTCACCGACGGTGCGCCACATCTGGTGAAACACTCTGGTCGAACCGGTAAAGTGCACTCCGGCCAGGTGGGGGTCAACCAGGCAAATGTCGCCGACGGTGGCCCCGGAGCCGGGAACGAAGTTGATTACCCCGGGCGGCAATCCGGCCTCTTCAAGGATCTCCATGATCAGATAGGGAGTGTAGACCAGGGAGGAGGCGGGTTTCCACACCACGGTATTACCCATTATCGCCGGAGCAGTGGGCAGGTTGCCGGCAATGGCAGTAAAGTTGAAAGGGGTGACTGCGAAGACGAAGCCCTCCAGGGGCCGGTATTGACAATAGTTCCATACCCCCGGCGAGGATTCCGGTTGCTTCTCGTAGATCTCCTGGGCGTAGGCGACATTGTAACGCAGAAAATCGATGAGTTCGCAGGCGGCGTCAATCTCCGCCTGGAAGACACTTTTTCCCCCGGCAAGCATGGCCCCGGCGTTGATTTTTTCCCGGTATTTTCCGGCGAGGAGTTCGGCTGCTTTGAGAAAAATGGCGCAACGCTCTTCCCAGCGAAAGGCCTGCCATTTCGCTTGGGCCGCCAAGGCTGCATTGATGGCCATCTTCACTTCGTTGGCCTCAGCTTGGTGATAGGTGGCGAGCAGATGCCGGTGATCATGGGGCATGACCACCTTGCCCTGTTTTCCTGAGGTGACCCGCTTACCGCCGATGATCAACGGGATCTCCAGGATTTTTTCGGCGGCATCTGCAAGGGCCTTTTTCAGCTTTGACTTTTCCGGGCTGCCCGGGGCGTAGGCAAGGACGGGTTCGTTTCTGGGTGCGGGGATCTTGATAACCCCATTGTTCAAAAGATTCATAGCTGCGGTCCTCCGTAAATATCAACGATCGATTATCTGCATGGCGGGTGATGGCATTTTGTATACCAAAATTGTATACTATTTTACAATAAACAGCGCCGCCCCCTGCTGTCAAACAAAGATTCTATACCTTCCAAAAGTTACCGAAACTGCCAACGCTCCGAAACGAGATCACGTATGTGCTCTTTTTCGGAAAAAAGGCGGTGCCGCCAGCTAATCGTGAAGTTCGGCCGCTTTCAGGCTGCCTCGATGCGAACCGCACAGACTTTGTAGTCAGGGGTTTTGGTTATTGGGTCAAGGGAGGTGCCGAGGAGGACATTGGCGTTGGCCTCGGCGAAATGAAAATCCATAAATATCGCCCCTTCCGGGACGATATCGCCGGTTCTGGCGGTGGAAATCACTTCACCGCGCCGTGAACTGATCTTCAGCCGGTCGCCGTTTTTCACGCCCAGCCTAGCAGCATCGTTGACATGGATCTGGGTGATCGCCTGGGAATATTCACCGGCCAGCGAAGAGCAACGGCCAGTCATAGTGCGGGCGTTGTAGTGGACAAAATGCCTTCCGGTAGTGAGGAAAAAAGGGTATTCGCTGTCGGGCAACTCTTCCGAAGGCCGGTAGTCGATGGCGGAGAACAGGCCCAGCCCCCGACCGAAAACCCCCTGGTGAAGGAATCTCGTCCCCCGGTGCTCCCGATCCGGACACGGCCATTGCAGTACCTCTGACTCGATTCGCTCGTAGGAGATCCCACCATAGATTGGGTTGAGATTGGCCATCTCGTCGAAGATTTCAATGGGCGAACCATAGTTCATCGAAATACCCAGCTTTTCCCCAAGATCACACAATATTTCCCAATCCGGCCTCGCTTCTCCAGGGGCCTGCACCGCCTGGCGAACCCGTTGCACCTTGCGTTCGCTGCAGGTAAAGGTGCCCTCCTTTTCCGCCCAACATGCTGCCGGCAGCACCACATCGGCCAGCTTGGCCGTTTCACTCAGATAGATCTCCTGGACCACCAGAAACTCAGCCGAAGTCAAGGCATGGACGATATGGTGGGTATCGGGATCGCTGAGGGCAGTATCCTCACCGACAATGTACATCCCCTTCATCGATCCCTCGATCAGGCCGTCGATCATCTGCGGGATGGTCAGCCCAACTTCTGCCGGCAACCGGTTTGCCCCCCAGGCCGTCTCAAATTTGGCACGGGCCGCCAGATTGGTAACTACCTGATATCCCGGCAGGACGTTTGGCAAGGCTCCCATATCACAAGCCCCCTGCACGTTGTTCTGGCCACGCAGCGGGTTGACACCGCTCGATGGCTTGCCAATATGACCGCAGAGCATGGCCAGGTTGGCCAGTGACTTTACGTTGTCGACACCGTGGGAGTGTTCGGTCATCCCTAAGGTGTAGAGGATCGACGAAGGCTCTGAAGTGGCATAAAGGTGGGCGACCCGACGGATCAGCTCGGCCGGCACCCCGCAGATCTGCGAGGCCCGTTCGGGGCTGAAATGATGCAACATCTCCGCCAATTCAGCAAAACCTTCGGTTCGTTGGTCAACAAATGTCTGGTCATGGTAGCCTTTGACGATAATTTCGTGCATCATTCCATTGATAAAGGCAACATCGGTACCGAAAACCGGGCGAACATGGATGTCGGCAATAAGGGAAAGCTGAATGCGGCGGGGATCAACGATGATAATTTTCGCACCCTTGTCATGGGCCTTGAAGACCCGGTGGGCGATGAGTGGGTGGGCCTCGGTGGTGTTGGAGCCGATGATGAACAGGCAGGCGGCGTCCTCGATCTCGGCGATGGAATTGGTCATCGCTCCATTACCGAAAGCGGCGGCAAGACCTGCCACCGTTGGGGCGTGTCAGAGCCGGGCACAGTGGTCGACATTGTTGGTGCCAATCGCCATACGGGCGATTTTCTGTACCAGATAATTCTCCTCGTTGGTGCATCGTGCCGAACTGAGAAAGCCGAGGGCATCGGGGCCATGCTGATCACGGATGGTGGAAAGTCTGTCAGCCACCAGGCTTAGGGCCTCATCCCAGGATGCCTCGCGAAAAACACCGTTGCTCTTGATCAACGGTACGGTCAGCCTTTCCTCGCTGTGCACGAATTCATGCACCTTCCAGCCTTTGATACAAAGTTTGCCCTCATTCATCCCAGCGGTTTTTATCGGATGGGTGCCAATCAATTTACCGTCGAGCACTTCAAGAAGCATCTGGCAGCCGCAGCCGCAATAGGGGCAGGTGGTCGGTACGAATCTATACTCCATGGTGACTTCCTCAAAGGGTGCGCAGGAATGCTGTTTCCGTTTCAAACTGGCAACTGAGGGCTCTTAAGGTGCTGCTCATCATAATATAGGAGAATAACAAATATGCTATATTTGCATATTTGATGACGGAAAACAACAGAAATGGCACCTCTTCTCATCATGCCGCTTCCACCGATCAGCAAATAGCCAGGATGGTCTTTGGCAACCCTCCTTGATGCCTGTAATATTTTGTCATTTTAGGTAATCCTGACCCGAAAGACAGGAACCGATTGACAAAGTCGACAGAACAATGCCAGGTATTCTCTAGAAATATCGGATTTTCCACTTTCCAACCGATCCCACCTGGTCCTTTATGAGTATTTTCCCCAGCCGCCTGCCGTTGTCCGGTCAGACTGGGCAACAGGGGGGGGACTACCTTGATAACCATTTCGAAAAATATCAAAGTAAATTAAACAAATAAAGATATCATCTCATGGAAGCACTACATCTCCTGATCAGTATTGACGATACCGACAATATCGACAGCCCGGGCTCCGGAACCGTGGCGGAAGCCCTAGCCGATGAGTTGCAGAAAAGGGGGTTGGCCCAATGCTCCGGCATCACCCGCCATCAGCTCCTGGTGCACCCGGCAATCCCCTACACCTCGCACAACAGTGCCATGTGCTTTCCAGCTATCTGTACAGCCGGGAAGCTGGATGAAGTGATCCTGTTCAGTCAGGATTATCTGGCCGGTACAGCGGCAATCGGCTCCGACCCAGGCCTGGCTGTTGCCGTCGGCAATGGTACCCTCGATGCAGCTGCCCTGATCAAGTTCGGTAAAAGAGCGAAACGGTGCATAGTCGCTAAGCGGGAGGCAGAAGATACAGCCAGGCAGGCTGGGGTCCACCTCTCCGCCCATGGCGGCAGCGGCGAGGGGATTATTGGCGCCCTGGCGGCGATCGGTCTGCGCCTTCAGGGCAGTGACGGCAGGTTCCGTGGCTGGCATGCCCTCGGAGCAACCGGGACGTTCACCACTCCGGCACAACTCTGCGCCCACCCCTTTGTCGATGCGGTAATCAGTGATACCGGTGAGCAACTTACCATGCACACGCCGATTATCCTGGCCGAAGAGAGGGTTAAAACCGTACTGCTCAATGGCCAACGGGTGGTTCCCGTTGCCCGCCGTGATAAGCAGGCGGGATCCCCTCTCTGGACGACACTGAGCAAAAATGAGAGTAAGCGCTTTTAAGCAGCCTCTCAAGACAAAATGCCCGGCTCGCACCTGTAGGAGACAGACGCAAACCGGGCACAAACCTGCAGCAGGCTACTCAGCCGCTGTCCTCACTCCATCCTGGAATACGCACCGTTCGTCAACGTGGTCAATTCGCCGGGACCCCGCTAGCGACAAAGCCGTACCCGGCAAGAATTTTCTGCCCCTCGGGGGAGAGAATAAACATCGCTAACCGCCAGGCAGCGATCGGTGCCCCGTCAAACACCAACAGTCCATAGTCAGCGCCGACTGCAAGTTGTTCCGGAACTGACACAATCTTCAGCTGCGGCAGCTCTTTCTGGGCTAACACCGCATTGGTGCAGTACGTCAAAAAAAGGTCGGCCTGATCATTTTCCATTACCCAGGCATACTGATTGCGTCCAGATGGTGCTTTGGGGCTGTCCGGGCCTCCGGTCAGCTGCAGCGCTTTCCCGGAAAGGGTGTCTGTGCTCCCGGCGACAAGCTGTTCTGCTTTGGCAAAGAGCTCCCAGGCATAATCCCCGGAAGGATCAGCCTTGGGCGTCGAAGTACCCAGCCTGGTGGCGGGGTCGAGCATAACCGCCAGCAGGTTCTCAGCAGAGAGATCCAGCTGGGGCTGGGCCAGGGCGCAAAGGTTATTCCGGGAAAACAGTACCACCGGCCCTCCCTGACCATTTTTCACCAGCTTTTGCGGATGCCCCATGTTGGCAGAGGCAAACACATCGACCTCCGCCCCCTGTTCGATCTTTTCCCGCAACAATCCTGATGGGCCGAATTGGGTGGCCACGGCATGACCAGACTGCTGCTCATAGGCTTTCGCCACATCACTCAACGCCGCTTTAAGGCTTCCGGCGGCAAAGAGGGTGAGCTGTTCGGTTTTGCCGGTGACCGGCGCCCATAAGAACACCATCAAAAACATGCACAGGATCTTCCGTTTAGAAATCATCGACTCCTCCCCTCAAAAAAAGAATTCCCAGTAGAGACGTCGGCGATTACCGATGACGATCCGTACTGGGAAATCATCCTGCGCCGGCAGATCTCCTCCCTTACCGGCGCCAAACACTACCGGCGGCTATTCGGCATCCGGGAAAAAGAGCTGCTGCCCTTCGAGTTTATAGTCGGCGATCATCTGTTGTCCTTTTTCAGAAATCAGCCACTCCACCCACTTGGTGGCGAGGTCGATCCGGACATGGGGATGTTTTTCCGGGTTGACCGGGATAACCCCATAGGGATTGGCAAGGGCCTTGTCGCCTTCGCTGACGATCTCCAGATCCACCGGCGGGGTCTTGCCAAAGCGGAATTTGATGTAGGTTCCCCGGTCAGAGAGGGTGTAGCCCTGTTTCTCTTCGGCAAAGGTGATGGTCTTGCCCATTCCCTGGCCGATGGAGAGATACCAGGCGGCGGAGTCGGCCGGGGATTCGGAGCTGATCTCCTTTTCCTGGTTGTTGACGACGATCTTCTGGCTCTTCTTCTCCAGAGGCAGGCCGGTGGCCCGCCAGATCTCCTGCTCTTTGGTATGGGTGCCGCTGTCATCGCCCCGGGAAACAAAGGGTTGCGCGGCGGTGGCGATCGCCTTGAAGGCAGCGGCCGCATCGGTGGTGGCCTTGACCCCGGCCGGGTCGTTTGCCGGGCCGATCAGCACAAAATCGTTATACATCACCGGGTAGCGTTTGGTGCCGTACCCCTCGGCGACAAACTGCTCCTCCCGCTCCAGGGCATGAACAAAAATCACGTCGACGTTGCCGTCCATACCGTCGCGGATTGCCGCCCCGGTCCCTTTGGCAACCACTTTGATCTCAATCCCGGTATCCTTTTGAAATTCCGGCAGGAGCAGATCGAGCAATCCAGAAGACTGGGTGCTGGTGGTGGTGGACATTTTCAGAACTTCGGCACTGACCGCAGTCCCGGCAACCGTCAGACCGAGCAGCGCACCAAGACCAATAGAAAAAACAGCTCTCTTCATCATTTTCTACGACTCCTCTTTGGTAAAATTATCGGGGAACAGCATCTTGCCACAAAGCGACACGTCATACCCGGCCAAGCCTGCCGCCAAGTCGGCAAAGGACTTCTCGTGAAGCAGACTGATAAAGTTCTGGATCCGGGGTTCAAAAAACCGTTCCCGGTCAATGAGCAGGTCAAACCGCTCCCAGCGCAGAGGCAGGAAGTCGAGACCGAGCAGTCCGGCAACCGCTTCAATCGCCGGGGCAGCATCGGCGCGGCCGGAGAAAACCTCCAGGCCGGCATCGAGGTGACGGGAGACCTCGGTATGGTAACCGGATATTTGCGTCGAAGAGACCGCTGAGCGGGCAATCTCGTAGTCAAGGAGCAGCCGGGTACCGGTACCCAGCGGCCGGTTGACGATAGAGACATCCTTACGGGCCAGGTCAGCCACCCCGGAAATGGCTTTCGGGTTCCCCGGCTGTACCAGCAAGCCCTGGCGGCGCAGACTGAAGTTGACAAATACCGGCGCCTTTTCCAGTTCCCGGTCGGCGAAATCGAAATTGTACTCCTGGTTGTCATCCTGAAGGAGATGGCAAACGCCGATATGGCAGACCCCCCGGCGCAGGCTTTTCAGGCCACCCATGCTGCCGAGGTTGGCAAAAAAGGCGACAATATCAGGCTCCCTGGTATTAAAGAGGGAGAGGGCCCGCTGAAAGAGCAGGTCGTCACTGCCGGCCAGCAGGAGTATCCCGGGATCGCCAGGCCCGGCCCAGTCCGAACGCCGGTAGTTGACTATATGGGTCTCCAGCCACTCCTCGACCAGACGCTTGGGGAAAAGCCACTTGCCGGTAACCTTGGTCGCCGGCAGACCCTTGTCATTGACCAGGGTGTAGACCATCTTGTCGTTGACGTGAAGAAGCCTGGCCACCTCCCGGGTGGTCAAAAATTTCCCGCTCTGCAGTGCATCCATACCCCACTCCATCAAAAGAACCAGCAACCTGCTACAAGGTGCAATTACCCGAAAGGGTTATTTCTGGCGAGTATTAGTCATTTTGGGAGGAACTATAACCGCAAACGACCAATACCGACAATTCCCCCCTCCACTCCTGGTAGTGTAGAGTTCAAGAGGGAAAGGTGGATTGAGACATATCTTCCACCACACCAGCATACGACAATCCTGTACAATTCGGGGTTCATTGGGTATATCTCGGGTCGCAGTTTGCCGGACAGCATAGGGCGTCACTGCCGATCGTTGAAGAAGCATGAGCAAAATAGAGTTTATGGGAGAAGGGGGATGCGGGCAGTGGTACAGCGGGTCAGCCGGGCGGCAGTCCTGATAGGCGACGAACAGTGCGGAGCGATTGACCAGGGCCTGGTGGTGCTCCTCGGAATCAGCAACTCCGACCGGCCAGCTGATGTCACTTGGCTGATCGACAAAGTCATCAACCTGCGTATTTTTGCCGACCAGCAGGGGAAAATGAACCTCTCCCTGCAAGACATTGCCGGGGATATGCTTATCATTTCCCAGTTCACTCTTTATGGTGACTGCCGGAAGGGGCGTCGGCCGGGCTTCTCCCAGGCAGCCCCTCCGGAAATTGCCGAACCACTCTACCGGCAGTTTGTCGACGGGGTGGCACACACCGGCATCCACACTGCCACCGGAGTCTTTGGTGCGGATATGGCGGTGGATCTGGTCAACGATGGCCCGGTTACCCTGCTGCTCGACTCGGCAAAAACCTTCTAACCCCAAGACAGACAACAAGGATCGAGAATGTTCCCCAAAACAGGCACCACCTCATTTGGCTTTCGCTTGACCACCCATCGCTATATCGCCGAAATCGATTCGGATGTCCTGCTCTTTTCCCACGAAAAACTGCATTGCCCCCTGCTGGCTATAAAAAATCGCGACGCCAACAAAACTTTTGCGGTGGCATTTAATACCATTCCCGGGGACTCCACCGGGGTCGCCCATATCCTTGAGCACTCAGTCCTGATGGGTTCAAAGAAATATCCGGTAAAGGATGTCTTCGGCGAAATCAACAAGGGAGGGCTGACCACTTTTCTCAACGCGATGACCGGGGCGGACATCACCTACTACCCCTTTGCCACCCGCAACCTGAAAGAGTACTTCAACATCATGGATGTCTACTGCGATGTGGTCTTCAACCCACTGCTCGCCCGGTCGACCTTCGAGCAGGAGGGCTGGCACTACCACCTCGAGGAGCCCACCGCGCCCCTGCAGTATCAGGGGGTGGTCTACAACGAGATGAAGGGGGCCTTCTCCGATCCGATCCGTCACATCTTTCACCACATTTTCAGCGGCCTGATGCCGGGGTCGACCTATGCCCACGAATCGGGCGGCGACCCGCAGCATATCCCCGATCTCGACTATGAGGCGTTCTGCGATTTCCACCGCCGACATTACCACCCTTCCAACGCCTTTTTTTACCTCTACGGCGATGCCCCCCTCGCCGAGGAGCTGGAATTTCTCGATTCCCGGTTTTTATCAAACTTCCAGGAGCCGGTTGCCAAGGCGGAGATCGTCCAGGGAGGCATGCCGACAGCACCGGTATTCATTACCGACCACTATGCCGTCGATTCCACCGATACCAGGGAGAAAACCTTTCTTGCCGTCGGCACCGACATCGCCACGGTGGTGATGCGCGAAGAGAACACCGCCTTTCAGATCATTGCCAATATTCTCTTTAATTCCGACGGGTCTCCCCTGAAAAATGCCATCGTCTCCAGCGGGCTGGGCAAGGATTTCGGCGGCCTCTATCTGGCCGGTTCCTCTTACCGTACCCTGATGATCACCTACCTGGTGGGCAGTGAGACCGAGCATCGTGACGCCTTTCTCGACCTCTACCGCCGAACTCTGCTGGCGATGGTCAAAAATGGTCTTGACCGGGACCTGGTTCTCGCCGAACTGAATAAATACGAGTTTGCCGTCCGCGAAGAGGCGAGCAAAGCCCAACGCGGGCTCGATCTCTTTGGCAAGGCGATGACCGGTCTGAAGTACGGCAGCGATCCTCTGGAGTGTCTGGAGAGTGAAAAACTCCTCGCCGACCTGCGCCGCAGGGCTCTTGACGAGGGGTATTTCGAGGAGCTGATCGGCAGATACCTGGTGGACAACCCGGCCACGGTCACGGTCACTCTGGCCCCCGACCCGGCCAGGCAAAAAGTCGCCCAGGCAAAAGAGCAGGCCCGACTGGCCGAACATCGGGAATCGCTTTCCTCTGAGCAGCGCTCAGCGCTTATCGCCCGCACCGAAGAACTGCAGGCGGAACAGCAGCGCCCGAACAGCGCCGACACCCTTGCCCTGCTGCCCCAACTGGGACTGGCCGATCTGTCGTCACAGATTGAGCAGCACAGCGTTACCCCGTCGACGATGTTTGGCGAGGAGGTACTGGTCAGCGAACTGGCGACCAACCGGATCACTTACCTGGACGTCGGTTTTACTCTGAATACCATGCCGCCGCAGCTCCTTCCCT
>JAZBOD010000493.1:0-11391 GCA_036350955.1 Desulforhopalus sp.
CGGTGACCGCGCTCAACCGGGCTGCAGCGCTGATCCAGGAAATTGCCGGCGGAGACGCTCCTGCAGAAGGGATTGACCGCTTCCCAGGGAAGGTTGCCCCCAGGAGCATCACCCTCAGCACCCGGCGGAGCAACAATCTTCTCGGCCTGCACCTGACTCGCGAGGAGATTGCCAAGCTCCTCGCTTCCATCGATATCCCGACACAACCGACCGGCACGGATGAACTGCTGGTTACTCCGCCCTCATTCCGGGTAGATATCGAACGTGAAGCCGATTTGATCGAAGAAGTTGCCCGCCGTTACGGCTATAACCGGATTCCAACCTCACTGCCCAAGGTTTCCCTGAGCTACCCTGAACAGGACGCCAACCGCCTGAAAAGAGAGCAGACCTCCGCACAGCTCAGCGCTGCCGGGTATAACGAGGCGATCAACTACAGTTTCAATTCTGCCGCCAATATCGACCTGTTAGAAATTGCCAGAGAGGACCAGCGGCACACCACCCTGCCCCTGCTTAACCCGCTGAGTGAAGAGCAGGGGGTGATGCGCACCATGCTTCTCCCCGGTCTTTTAGATAATGTCCGGCGCAATCTCAACTATCAGCAGACGGCGATCCGCCTTTTTGAACTCGGCAAGGTGTTCTTCCCGGCCGGAGAAAACCAACAACCGCTGGAAAAGCATCGACTCACCGGGGTTCTCGCCGGCAACCGCCACGGCAGCGCATCCCCGCTCCATTTCAAAGCGGAGGAGGTCGATCTCCTCGACGCCAAAGGTGGGGTAGAATTTCTTCTTCAGTCGATGGGTCTGAACACCGCTACGGCGAAGCAACCGGCAGAGGCTCCTCTGGTTTTTGCCGAAGTAACCGCAGAATCGGCAGAACCATTTGCCGAGGCCCGGTACTCGCTTGATCTGCTCTGCGGGCCAATCCGCCTGGGCAGTTTAGGGCTGATCCGAGCCAATGTCCTCCGCCGTTTTGCAATCAAGCATCCGGTCTATTATTTTGACCTCGACTACGATGCCCTCTGTGCCCTGCCGGCGACGAAACCGGCCTTCTCCTCCCTGCCGGTTTACCCGGCTGTCCAACGGGATATTGCCCTGCTGGTTGCCGAAGAGGTCAAGGCAGGTGAACTGCCCACTGCCGTCCGCAACATCGGCGATCCATTGATTGAGCGGTGCGAGATCTTTGATATTTTCCGTGGAGAAAAGATCCCGGCCGGGTACAAAAGTGTGGCATTAACCATCACCTACCGGTCAACCAAGAAGACCCTAACTGAAAAAAACGTGGAGAAATCCCACACAAAAATAGTAGAGTTATTGACAGCCACTTTTAAGGGAAATATTCGCCATGAATAACCATAACGGAAATGTTACCAGAAGAGAACTGGCGGAAAGCCTGGCCGGCAAGCTTGGCTTTCCGCAATCAAACTGTTCACAGATTGTCGACAGTCTGCTCGATCAAATGAAACAGGCCATGCTCAGCGGCGAGTCGATCAAACTGGTCCACTTCGGGACCTTCACCGTACGGAACAAATCGCCGCGACGGGGACGAAACCCCCGCACCGGTGAGACCATCACCATAAAAAAGCGCCAGGCAGTCAGCTTTCGACCGAGTAAAAAACTCAGGGAACAGGTTAACAGCTAAGGCCGGCTGAAGCCCGCAAGCCTTGAGCGACGATCCCCTCCCACAGCGAGGGGATATGTACCTTCCAGGCAATTCATTTTTTTAAAACCAGAAATGAATTGCTCAGGTGCGAGCCGCCGCAGACACCTGGTAGAGATGGGCTGGGACAATGAAGGCAATACCGGACAAACTCTATTTCAAAATCGGGGAGGTTGCCAAACTGGCAGAAGTACCAACCCACGTGCTCCGTTATTGGGAGTCTGAATTCCCTGAAATCTCCCCGAAAAGGGCCAATTCCGGCCAACGCCTCTATCGCCGGCAGGACCTCGAACTGATCCTCCGGGTCCGCAGTCTCCTCCACCAGGAAGGCTATACCATCGCCGGCGCACGCCGTCTGCTTGCCACCAGACCAAACCCACCTGCTGAGCCCGCCCCACAGGAAAACCTGACACCAAGCACAGCCAGACTGAGACAAATAAAAGATGAGCTGAAGAAAATCCTCGAGCTGCTTGGTAAAAAAAGGGATTAACGGCAAAGCGTCGCAGTTGACAGCCGCTGGAACAGATGGTAGATACAGCTCACGCGTCGGGATGTAGCGCAGTCTGGTTAGCGCACTAGTCTGGGGGACTAGGGGCCGGAGGTTCAAATCCTCTCATCCCGACCACCACAAATGCACAGGGGTTAAGGGCCGCTCAGGACCTTAACCCCTTTTTTCATAGAGATTTTCGCTCACCAGGCCGAATACCGCTGCCGGTCAAGGGCAATAAGGCCATAAAGTCAATCTGCAGGCAAATCGGCAACCCTACTTGACTTCCCGCCGCGAATAGGAAACTATACGCTCGCTGAGCCGACTATCGCACCACCTGCCCCTACGCCTGCCTCTCCTTGTGGACCGTCAATGGACCCTTTTACCCTCCTGGCCCTTGCCACTGCCGCCGGATTTGTTTTTAACAAGGCGACGTCGCACAAACGTGAGGAGCGGCGAGAATTCACTTTCGCTAAAGAGCTGATCGCCAACCGCACCCCGGGGAATGCTTCCGAATTTGACCTGAGCAGTATCGAGGTTCTCCCGAAATACCGGCTGATCCGCTCTTTGGTCGAGCAGCGCTGGCCGCTGACCTTTGTTACCGGCGGCGCAGGAACCGGCAAGTCAACCCTGGTTCGATGGATCCTTCAGGAATTTGCCGGCGCAACCCTGCTCGGTGCTCCCACCGGAACCGCCGCTGTCAACATCGGCGGCAAGACCCTCCACTCCCTCTGCCAGCTGCCTCCCGGCTGGATCACCCAGAAGGATATCCAGGCCGCACCCAAGCGACAGGAGATTCTCGAGGCCAGCCTGTTGATCATCGACGAAATCTCGATGGTCACGGCCAATCTGCTCGACGGGGTCAGCGCCTTTTTTCGTCTTAATCGAGGAGTGGATAAACCGTTTGGCGGACTCCCGGTCATCATGGTCGGTGATCTGTTTCAATTGCCACCGGTGATCGGCAGCAGTTTGCGCCAGCAGTACCAGCGGGTCTACAGTTCACCCAAATTTTATAACGCCAGATGCCTTCAGGAGAGCACCTATTATGCGGTTGAATTGAGTAAAACCTACCGCCAGTCAGAGCAGCATTTTGTTGATATCCTCAGTCGCCTGCGAGAAGGGGTCAACACCGAGCGTTACCTGGCCAGTCTCAACTCCGGATGCACTATCACCGAGGAACCACCCCATGGCGCAATATGGCTCTCACCTCGACGAGCGGAAGTGGAATTTCGCAATCAGACCGCGATGCGCGCGCTCCCCGGACCGGAAAAGGCCTATCACGGCGAACTGCGCGGTCGGTTTTCCAAGGATCGGCTCCCCTCTCCTGCAGTTCTCCATTTAAAGCGAGGAGCCCAGGTGGCCTTCACCCGCAACGACCCATCAGGACGATGGATCAGCGGCAGCATCGGCAGGGTTCAACGGCTCCTTGATGAGCGAATTTTCGTGGAGATGGAACAAACCGAAACCATAGTCGATGTCGGCCGGATCACCTGGAAGGAATATCAGTACGGCTGGAACAAGGAAAAAGGGGTGATTGATCGTCAACCGGTCGGCAGCTACCGGCAGTTTCCTCTGGTGCCCGGCTGGGCGATGACCATTCACGCCAGTCAGGGGAAAACTCTTGACCGGGTCCATCTCGACCTTGGTATCGGCTCTTTTGAAACCGGCCAGACCTATGTCGGGCTGAGCCGCTGCCGTTCGCTGTCCGGACTTTCCATGGCCCGCCCCCTCACCCCCCGTGACCTTCTCGTCGATCAAGAGGCAAAACAGTTCTACGACCGGCTGCGCGAAGTTATTGCCCGACTGCCTCCTGAGCGTATGGCCAAACACCTGCGAGAAGGGACTACCGGCATCAATTGAGCTAACACGGCGCCCTTGATCAGCCATGCGCTTGTTGACCGGGCCATGGCGCCATAGCCGATGTTACGGAAATTATCCAACCGTTTACAGATCCGCTGGAGCGTGCTAAACTCACGCCAGCATGACTGAGCAGCGATCATCCGATCCTCTTCTTGCCGACAGGAGTACAATGCCACAGTTCGCTCACTGGTTACCGGTTCTGCTCCTCTCCCTCGTTCTGGTCGTCGTCGGTAATGCACTACTCGCCAGTTGTACCGACCTTTACTATCGGCGAAAAGCCTGGGGACAACTGAGCCACAGCCAGTTGCGGATCAAGCAGGGCAGAGCCGAATTGGATCATCGGCTGAACGTTTTCTTTCAAGCCCTGGTTTTTGGCCTGGTCAGCCCCCGGCTCTACCTTTTCGCCGGAGTACTGCTGCTGCTCTACTGGGGTATATTTACCCTGGCAAAGACATGAGTCATTTGCAAAACAATCTTTTCGCCCAAAATCTCCGTTTTGCAAAAGACTCACATTTTAAGGAACACCATGGCAAGTACGGCATTCCTCGAAGAACGAATCACCCGCCGGGAGATCATTTTTCTCGACGGCGCAACCGGCACCGAACTGGAAAAGCGCGGAGTACCGATGCATGGTAAGGCCTGGTCGGCAGCATCGCTGCTCACCGCGCCAGAAGTCATTCGTCAGATCCATGTCGAGTATATCCAGGCCGGAGTAGACGTGATCACCGCCAACTCCTTCTCCCTTACCAGGCATATGCTTCGTCCTGCCGGGCTTGAGGAGCACTTCGTCGAGTTGAACCGGCGGGCGATACGCCTGGCGAAAGAAGCGCGTTCGGAGAGCGCCAGTTCCCCGGTGGCCATTGCCGGTTCAATCGCGCCCACCACGTTCTGCGTGGATCCCGACATGCGCTATCCATCCACCGAAGTGGCCAGTGCCTGGTACCGGGAACAGGCCGACCTCCTCGCCGAAGCCGGTGCGGACATCCTCTGCGTCGAGATGATCGAAGACATTGAACAGGGTTCCCTGGCGGTTCAGGCGGCAGTGGCTACCGGCCTGCCGGTGTGGCTCGGTTTCAGCTGCAAAAAAGGCGCGGACGGTACCGTCCTGCTCTGGGAGCGCAGCCACACCCTGCAAGAGGGGGTGACGGCGATCTCCCCACTTGGCGGAACAGCGGCCTGTATCATGCACACTGAGGTCAGCCTGGCCGGGGAAGCCCTGGCCATCCTTCGCCAGCACTGGCGAGGCCCCTTGGGGGTTTACGCCCATTCCGGCCTCTTTGTCATGCCACACTGGCAGTTTAACGAGGTCATCTCCCCCGAAGACTACGCAGCAGCAGCCGTAGAATGGCATAACCAGGGGGCAACCATCCTGGGCGGATGCTGCGGGATTGGTCCGGAGCATATCCGGGCACTGCGCCGGCAGTTTCAGGAGCAGATCTAACCCAGACCACCCTTTGGTTCAAAGGCCGGTGGCCCCCGCTGACCACCCTTCCCACCGCTCTTTACGCAAATACTTTTCCTGCTGCGAAAATAATAATTGTTTTCCTGAAATTTTCGTTTATATAGTCGAATTTTACGCCCCCCTGGCAAGCTTGTCCTTCAGCTTGCAGGAACATCCTCCAATCCTTACCATAATCTGGAGTACGCCCATGCTCTACCCTCCCGAACTCGGCAGTGATCCGCTCTTTCCCAGGGCCGAAGATTTTTCCATCGTAGAAAAGGACCAGGATTCCGGCAAAGGGGTGATCACCTACCGATCGTTCCAGAAAGGGGATATTCTCGCGCGAATCGCTCTGCTCGAGGTCCCCGATATCCGGCAGCACACCCTCCAGCTCAGCAAAACCCAACACAACTACGACCCCTACTTTTCCGGGTATTTCCTCCACTCCTGCGCTCCGAATATTTCGGTAGACATGGTGGCAATGACCGTCACCGCCCTCTGTGACATACCGGCCAACAGTTTTTTGTTTATGGACTATGCTGAAACTGAAGACTACCTCTACAAACAGTTTCCCTGCTCCTGTGGCGCAGCCAATTGCCGCGGCTGGATCACCGGCAGGCTGGAATTACCCTATCAAAAAAATGAACCTTCAACGGAAGGCGCCGAGCTTGGCGCCCTTGCCGCTTGACCGGTAACTGACGATGAGCATCGTGCAGTCGGTGGACTGGTGGCAAAGACCCGATCTCTGCTACCGGCATGGTCAACTCTATTTTGCCGGCCGCAGCGTTGCCGGCCTCAGTCGGCAGTTTGGCACGCCATCATTTGTCTACTCGGCACAACGGGTCAGGGAAAACCTGCTCAGACTGCACGACGCCCTGCGGATTCACGCCGGTCAACGCAACCCGCGACTCTACTACGCGATGAAGGCGAACCGCTTCGCCCCGCTGCTCACCTTCCTCAAAATGACCGATTTGTGTGGGATTGACGCCTGCTCGCCGGCCGAGGTGTTTCATGCCCTTGGCTGCGGCTTCAGCCCTGGACAGATCTCCTTTACCGCAAGCAGTCTCTCCCAGAATGACTACAACCTTCTCGCCGGCTGCGAAGGGCTGCACTTCAACGCCGATTCACTGCATGCGATCGACGAATGGGGAAAGCGGCTGCCGGGAACAGAGATTGGCATCCGGATCAATCCGGCAACCGGTGTTTGCCGGGACAAAAACCAGTTGCTTCAGTATGCCGGCTGCGGCACCACCAAATTCGGCATCTACCGCGAACAGTTTGCTGAAGCACTGGAACGGGCCGCCAGTCACCAATTACGGGTGACCCGCATCCATTTCCACACCGGCTGCGGCTATCTCACCGATCAACTTCCGGTGTGGCTGGAGGTCCTCGAAGAGTGCCGCTGGTTTCTTGACCGGGTGGTCGACCTGCAACGGGTCAATATCGGTGGCGGGCTTGGTGTGCCGCACCTCGCCTCCGACGCCCCTCTCGACCTGAAGGCCTGGGGGACAATAATTGCCGAGTGTTTTACCAGCCGGGGGGTGATGGTCGATATCGAGCCGGGTGATTATCTGGTTAAGGATGCCGGTCTGCTGCTGCTAGGCATTACCTTCTCGGAAAAGAAGCGGGATACCTTTTTCCTCGGAGTCAACGGCGGTTTCAATATCGCCCCCGAGCCGGCCTACTACCGCCTGCCGTTTCAGCCGATTGCCCTCTATCATGCCGAGGAGACCAGCCGCACTGCCTATCATGTGGCCGGCAACATCAACGAAGCTCTCGACATTTGGTACGAAGGGGCCCTGCTGCCGAACATGAACCAGGAGCAGTATCTTGCCCTGATCAACGCCGGGGCATACTCGGCAGCGATGGCCTCGAACCACTGCATGCGTGGCGATTTCCGCGAATATCTGCTGCTGTAGCAGCTTGATGCGCAAGGGTCGTCGGCTGGTGCCGGTTTTTTATATGAAAATCTTGTCGCCCATCCTTGCCAAGCCTGCCTGGCCTTACCTCCTGCTGCGGCGCTTCGGCCAGTAGCTCATTGTAGGGTGCGCATCGCGCACCAACCAAGAAAATCCTCCTAGGAGGGAGCAACGTGGTGCGTATGACGCACCCTACGGCCGCATCGCGAAAGGCCCGGCAGGATGGCCCGAAGGGTTGCGGCCAGGCCTGGGATGGCCTGTCTGCCGGCCTCCGTGGCACAGGGAGGGATCAGAGGACAATTTTCATGCATCTTTGTGACTTTCATTCAGCGAAGTTTTATCCAGGCGCCTGCGGCGCAAAATGCCGTGGACTTCCGCTTCATTGAGCCGCGGTTCGGTCTCCAGGTAGAGCCGATTACCGGGGTTGGCTCGGAGAAGTTCCCTGCCTTCAGCATCACGCATCGCCACCACTGTCACAGGCTGCAGGGCAGTGCCGCGGGGCATATACTCTACCGCCTCGCCGGCCAGCAGGGTGTTGCGGACCTCGACCAGCGGAGGGATCCCCAGTTCGCGGATCACCGCCACCGGCTCGAACTCCTGCACAGCGCGGGAGCTGTCGTAGAGCATCTCTGCAGGCCCCGGTGGACCGTGGAGAAAATTCTCGCTGACCCCTCTGGTACCGATACGCAGGATCTCTTCCCGAAAACCTGCCGGCATGCTGATCTGCTCAGGATGAGCCCAGGCCGACTCCGGCAGTCCGGCTAAATAATCAAGCGCTGCCCGGTAAACTCGCACCACGGCACCGACATAAAAGATCGACTTCATCCGCCCCTCGATCTTTACACTGTCGATCCCGGCAGCCACCAGGCTGGGCAGACTGTCGAGGAGGCAGAGATCTTTAGCGTTAAAGATATAGCTGCCCCGCTGATCTTCTTCTACCGGATAGAACTGGCCGGGCCGTTTCTCCTCTAGCAGCGCATAGCGAAAACGGCAGGGGTGAGCGCAGTTCCCTTGATTGGCATCCCGGCCGGTAAGATAGCTGGAGAGAAAGCATCTTCCGGAGTAGGAAATACACAGCGCACCGTGGACAAAAACCTCAAGTTCCTTGTCAACTCTATCTCGTATCAGCTTAATTTCTGACAAGGAAAGCTCTCGTGCCAGATTAATTCTCATTGCCCCTTGAGCAAACCAGTACTCGGCGGCAGCGTGGTTGGTGACATTGGCCTGGGTAGAGAGGTGGAGGGGCATCTCCGGCAGCAGCTGGCGTGCCAGGGCAAAGATCCCCGGGTCGGCGACGATCAGCCCGTCAACCTTGAGGCGCTCCAGGCCCTCCAGATAGGCCGGCAAATCAGCCAGATCCTCGTGACGGGCAAAAATATTCACGGTGACATAAACCCTTACCCGATGATCGTGGGCATAGGCTACTGCCTCTGCCATTGTCTGGTCGGTGAAGTTCCCGGCTTTGGCGCGCAGGCTGTAACGGCTGCCGCCGAGATAAACCGCATCGGCACCATAATGCACCGCGGTGACCAGTTTTTCGAGGTTCCCGGCAGGGGCGAGCAGCTCCGGGATACTCCCCTTGACGCTTTTCTTTTTCTTCATGGTAGGGTAAGTTAGGGCTTCTTCGGCCTTGGCTGGATGGCTCTTCGGGGCAAGTCCCGACGATATTTGCCCAGCGAAGCTGCGATACCCCGGAACTACCCCGGGTACAAAGATTTCTCCCTGTATTAGAGTAAGCCAAAGGTAAATGCAAGAGATTCATCGACCTTCACCGGCACTGGGTTTGCGGCCGCAGCTTTACCCGTCATTGGCTCTAAGCAAACAGCTTCTGCGGCCAATTCCGGATCAGCTCAGCCTCAGCCGCTCTCCCACTTCTCCTCTATTCTCCGCACTCTCGTGAGCCAGGACCTCCAGCAAGAAGTCGCCGCTCAGGTAGGCGTTGCGATGAGTGGCGGTGTGGATTCCACAGCCTGCGCCCTGCTGCTCCAGGAGATGTGCCAGGTACACGGATTTTTCATGAATCTTGGTCAGCCCGATTACCCTGCTCAACTGGAGCGAGTCATGGGAATCACCCGAAGGATGGGAATCACACTGACGGTGGTCGATCTTCGCCGCGCCTTCACCGGCGAGGTTCTTGACTATACCGCCGGTGAATACTGCCGAGGCCTGACTCCCAACCCCTGCATGGTCTGCAACGAGAAAATCAAATTTGGCCTGCTCCTCGACAGCGTCCTAGGCGCTGGCATGAATAAACTGGCTACCGGCCATTATGCCAGGGTTACTCAGGATACCGCCGGTTGGCACCTCTTTGCCGGAGCTGATCGGGAAAAAGATCAATCCTATTTTCTCTCTCGCCTTGATCAGCACCAGCTGGCCCGGGTCATTTTCCCCCTGGGAGAGCAAACCAAAACCGAGACCTACCGCCTTGTCGCCGAAAAAGGTTTTGGCAATTTTTCCGGTAAAGAGAGTCAGGATATCTGTTTTCTCGCCGACAGCAGCATCGGTGAGTTCGTTGAAAAGCACGGTGGGAGAGCCGGTGAGCCAGGTCCTGTTCTGACCCTTTCCGGCGAGGAGATTGGCCGTCACCACGGCCTGCATGCCTACACCATCGGGCAGCGAAGGGGTCTGGGTATTGCCGCAGCTGCCCCACTTTACGTCGTTGGTCTTGACCCGCAGCGTAACGCCTTGATCGTCGGGAGCAACACTGATCTTTTGCGTAGTGACTTTCGGGTAAAGCAGCTGCATTGGCTTTCCGGCAAGCCACCGGCACCGGGGGACACCTTGACGGTGCGCCTGCGTTACAGCCACCCCGGCTGCCCGGCACTGCTGGCTGTCGAACCAGGAAGGGTCGGCACAGTAACCCTCTGCACCCCTCAGCGGGCGATAACCCCTGGACAGTTCGCCGTGTTCTACCAGGACGAAGAACTTCTCGGTTCGGGAATCATCGTATAGGGCCAGCCATGCCAGGCAAAAAAGTCGCAATAATCAGCCTTGGCTGCAAGGTGAACCAGTATGAGGCCACCGCTTTCCGGGCCGGCTTCGAAAAGGCCGGACTGGAAGTGGTCGACGGCAAAGGCCCGGCCGATCTGGTGGTGATCAACAGTTGTGCAGTGACCTCCGCCGCCGCAGCACAGTCCCGCCAGGCCATCCGCCGGGCAATCCGTGATAACCCTGAAGCAGAGGTGGTGCTGACCGGCTGCCAGATCGAACTTGCCGGCAGAGAGTTTGCCACCCAGAGCGAATTACAGGGGAGAACCCTTACCGTGATCGGCAACAGCTGCAAAAGCCAGTTGGTTCAGGCCGCCCTCGCCGCAGTCCCCGGCGAGCAGTGCCTGATCCTCGGTGATATTGCCGGGGCACGGGAAATCGCCCGTTTGCCGGTAGAGCACTTTGCCCACCGCAGCCGCGCCCTGCTGCGGATCCAGGACGGCTGTGAGAGTTTCTGCAGTTACTGTATTGTCCCCTATACCCGCGGCCCCAGCCGCAGCCTGCCGCTTGCTGAGGCCATCGCCCAGGCCGAGGTCCTCGCCGCAGCCGGCCACCGGGAAATTGTTCTCACCGGGATTCACCTGGGGAAATACGGCAATGATCTGCCGGGAAGCCCCGATTTTCCTCTCCTGCTTGATCAACTCAGCCGAGCCACCCCGAAGACCTTTTACCGGATCAGCTCACTTGAGCCCACGGAAATCAGCGACGCCCTGCTGACGCTGATTGCCGAACGCGACAATATCCAACCCCACCTGCACATTCCGCTGCAAAGTGGTGAGGACAGGATCCTTGCCCGGATGAACCGCCGGTACAGCACCAGCCAGTTTCGCCAGGTGGTCACCCGCTGCAAGACAGTGCTGCCTGACGCGGGGATTGGCATCGATATCATGGCCGGTTTTCCCGGAGAGAGCGAAGAGCAGTTCAGCTCCTCTTATGATTTTATCGCATCGCTGGAGTGCAGCTACCTCCATGCCTTCCCCTATTCTGCCAGGCCGGGAACAGCCGCGGCTCTCTACCCCGATCAATTGAAAAAGGCGATC
>JAZBOD010000494.1:0-2858 GCA_036350955.1 Desulforhopalus sp.
CCAGGTCAGGGCAAAAGCGACCACATCGTGCTATTTTTCCTTTTCTAATGGTAACGGTATGACTATAGTTGCCGATATTTTACCACGCTGTGGACCCAGCCACCCCGGAAAACCCACGTCGCGGGCTGGCAGTATTCTCTCTTATTACACTTTGTGAGGAACAGTTTGCAAGGAAAGGTTCTCATCGCCAATCGCGGCGAAATTGCCATTCGCATCATGAACGCCTGCCAGGATCTGGGGCTTGACTACGTTGTCGTCTACACCGAGGCCGATCAAGATTCCGAGCACGTCGCCCGCAACCAGACCAGCGGCCCGGCCCAAAACGCCTGGCGGATTACCAGCTACACCGAACCCAACGACATCTTTGCTGTCGCCGACCATACCGGCTGCACGGCCATTCATCCGGGCTACGGCTTTTTTTCCGAAGACTTCCGCTTTGCGCGGCGAGCAACCATCCGGGACCGGCCCCTCACCTTCATCGGACCAAACTGGCAGGTGATCCGTGACCTCGGTGACAAAATCAACACCAAACGGGTTGCCAACCAGTTGGGAATTCCGATCATTCCCGGCACGGATGCACCGATCTACAATGAGATGGAGGCGGAGGAAATTGCTGCCCATCTGCTCGAGGATCAGAAGGACCAGGGCATCGACAATCCTTCGATCCTGGTCAAGGCAGCCGCCGGCGGTGGCGGGATGGGTATCGAAGAGGTCACGGAAATAGAACAGTTCCGCCGGGTGTATCGCCAACTGCAGAGCTACGCCAAACGCCAGTTTGGTAACGGCGGTGTGCTGATTGAACAGTGCCTGCGCGACTACAATCACCTCGAAGTGCAGCTGGTCTGCTCCAAATACGGGGAGAGGCTCCATTTCGGCTCACGAAACTGTACCATTCAATCCACCGGCCGACAGAAAAGGGTCGAGGCGGCACCCGGTTTTGACAAATCCTGTTTTGAATACGACTTTGACGAAAAACGCGTGCTCAAACAGATTGTCAAATACTCGTTGAAACTGGCCGAGCATGTCAACTACGATAACGTCGGCACCTGGGAATGGATTGTCAGTCGCTCCGGCCAACCCTATCTTCTCGAGGTGAATACCCGGATTCAGGTAGAAAATGATGTCTCAGCACGGATCAGCTATGTCGACGGCACGCATCCCAACCTGATCCGCGAACAGATTCGTCTCGGTCTCGGGGAGAGAATCGGTTTTAACCAGAGTGCGGTGAAGTTCCAAGGCGCCTCGATCGAACTGCGCATCGTTGCCGAGGATACCCGCCGGGGATTCGCCCCATGGATCGGCACCATTACCGAATTCCGTTTCCCGGATTATCCCTGGTCGGTGGTCTATTCCCATGTTCCCGGCGACCGGCCCTATTCGATTCCCAGTGATTTTGATCCAAACCTGGCCCTGGCCCTGGTCTGGGGGGAAGACATGGACGAGGCGAAGAGCCGGGCCGCCCATTTCATCGACCAAACCGTCATCCGTGGCCACGACTCCCGTAATCAACCGATCATTACCAATCTCCATTACCTGAAAAATAATCTGGACCGCCTCCTCGCCTTTTAGGCCGGGACAGGCCATTTGCTCTCTCTATGAAAGAACTCTTCAAACAGCTCATAAAAATCGATGAGCGGATCAACTATCTGCTGCAGATCAAGGACTATTCCAACTGGGGCAACCTCGATGGTTTTAAGAAAAACTGCGACCAGCTCAAGCTGTCGATCTACGATCTCAGTGAGGAGAAGCTCGCTGCCGAGATCCGCAAGCTTCATGAATCGGTAAGTTTTCTCGAAGAACGGGCCGAAGAAAACCTCACCCCGATGGAAAGGGTGCGGATAGTTCGTTCGATCCAGCGTTTCAGCCTCAAGGACATTCTGGAAAACGTTTACGAGGACTACACCGAACTCGGTGGGCAGGATGACGCCAATGTCGACCCGGCAATGATCTGCGCCAAGGCAACCATCACCCGCCGGTTAAAGAACAAACCCTACACCTCATCGGTGATGGTTATCGGTCAGGAGACCGGCCATGGCGAGGAGTTTCGTAATGGCGGCTCCTGCAAACCCCAGGGCAACGAAAAGGCCCTGCGCTACATGAAGGTCGCCGAAGCAGAGGGAATCCCAATACATTTCTATATCTTCACCCCAGGTTCCTTCCCCATTGAGGAAGGCTCCGGTGCAGCCCAGCAGATCGCTCGGAACATCTATGCGATGACCAAACTGCGGGTACCGACCGTTTCGATGATCTCCGAAGGCGGATCCGGCGGGGCGGAGGCGATCGGCCTCACCGACTACCGGCTGATGACCTCCCATGGCTACTATTCGGTGATCTCTCCGGAGGGAGCGGCGGCAATCGAAGGGAAGATCCGCGAAGGGGCCAAGGTCCCCAAGGAGCTGATCGAGGTGTGTGCCGATCGGCTGCGGCTGACCGCCCAGCACAATCTCGACCTCGGAACCATCGACCGGATTATCTATGAGCCTCCCCTCGGCGCGCGACGCGATGATTTCGCTTTTTTTGCCAAAATCCGCGCCGAAATGCTCCGGGCAACCGACAAGGTGGTCCTCGCGACGAAAAGTTTCAGCGTCCTGCGCAGCTACGAAATACGCCGGAAAAAGCACCAGCCGGCCACCGAAGAGATGCAGTTGGAGATCCCCTGGGATCTCAACCGCGAAGAGGTACGGCGGCTGCTTGCCCTGCGTTCCGCAAAATACCTGGCAATGGGCAAACAGGGCTACAGAGGCATGGCCGAAGCCGATGTCGGGGTCTATAACCTTGCCAAGGTAAAAACGGAGAAGGTGTACTATACCCTGCGCTACGATATCATGAAGAACCAGAAACGCCAGGTGCGCAAGGTC
>JAZBOD010000495.1:0-3697 GCA_036350955.1 Desulforhopalus sp.
GTGATTGCATTGAGCAGGTCGGACTCCCTCTCCAGCCCTTCCTGATATTTGAGCTGAGTGATGCGCAAATTTTCCTCTGCCTGTTCAATGGAGCGCAAAGAGACCTCTACATTGTCAAGACTTACCCGCAATCCTATCACCAGATTGTCCAGTTCGGTGAGCAGGGTCTGCTTGAGTTCCTCGAGCTCGTAGCCCACCGCACGCTCTTCGAGCCTGGCCTTGGCCAGAGTGGCCTCGGTGTTAAATCCCTGAAAAAGGTTCATCGACAGCACCAGTTGTCCGCGAAGTTCGTCGTCCTCCTCCGAACCGGTGCCGCTGATCAGTTCATCGTCGTATCGGCGGTAGCTGCCAACCAAATCAACCTTTGGATAGTATTCACTTTTCGCTATCTCCGAACGTGATCCTGCAGCGGCCAGTACCGCCTCCAGGACCTTTATTTCGCTGCGCTCAGCGAGCATTAACTCCGCATGTTCGGCGCGGTCAACCAAGGCGGGCAACACGGTGAATTCGGCAAAATCGAGGTCAGTCAGACTGACCGGGGCGCCAATCTCTCGGGAAAGCTGGTTGATACTGGTCTGCAAACTGGCGTCGGCGGCCTGGAGGGTGATGTTGGCGTTATCATAATCGACCCGAAACTTGAGCAGCTCATTTTTACCGATTAAGCCAACCTGGTAACGGTTCTCACCATCCTGATACACCCGGGTCAGGTTTTGAAAAGCAGCCTCGGCTACACGGCGGTTGGCATGCCTGTCATAGACTGTGAGATAGGCCAGGGCGACATTGAGCTGCAGATCCTGCATGATCCCCTGCAGGCGAAACTCAGCAATCTGCCGCTCAATTTCTGCGGATTGCAGGCCATAGCGTCTGCTGAAACCGGAAAAGAGATTCCAGCTCACCCTGCCGTTCGCCACGGCATTCCGACGATATTCGAGCATACTCGAATCATCGAGAACATTAGCGGTATAGCCGAGATCAACCGATGGATAGTAGCCGCTCTTCGCCCGGTCGATTTCCCGGTCACTCTGTTCGAGCCGGGTGATATAGAGTTGGACGATTTCCCGGTTTCCCAGGGCCATGGCCTGCATCGAGGTAAGATCGACGGCGTTAGCAGTACCGGCGGACAACCACAGAACAAGGACAAGACTAAGACGTAGCATCGGTTCGACTCCTTTCAAAACGGATCACAAAGGCCAGCAGGGCGGGGATGACAAACAGGGTAAACATCGTCGATACCGCCAGCCCTCCGAGAAGAATACTGCCCAGCCCGCGATAGAGTTCACTTCCCGATCCGGTTGCCACAACCAGGGGGCTGAGGGCGAGAACACTGGTCGTGGCACTCATGAAGATCGGCCGGATCCTGGTCCTTACCGCTTCGGTTATTGCCGCAATACCTTCGAGTTGATAATAACGGACATTGTTCAACGACTGATGAACAATGAGAATGGCATTATTGACCACCGCCCCGATCAAAATGATGAATCCGAGCATTGCCAGAACATCAAAACCCTGCGGGGCGATAAACATATTCACCAGACGAAGGCCGATAAACCCGCCTGCCGCTGCCAGGGGAACAGTGAACAAAATGATAAATGGGTAGAAAAAATTCTCAAAAAGCGCGGCAAGCAGCAGATAGGTGATCAGCAGGGCCAGCAACAGATTCCACTTCAAAGCCTCACCGGTGGTCACCAGTTTGTCGGCATTGCCGCCGATCGTGATGGTCACGCCGGGTAACTTCCCAGCAGAGCTGAGGGGGGTAATCAGCTCCTCTTCAATGATGGCAATCGCCGTCTGCAAAGGCATGGTTTCCGGCGGGGTAACCTGCAGGGAAATGGTCCGCTTCCGTTCCAGACGGTTGATCTGGGGCATGCTTTGGCTGTAACGGAGATCGGCGACATCGCCAATCTTGATCAGGTCACCATAGCTGTTGACAATGGTTGCCCCAAGAATATCTTCGGGGATAAGAAATTCGCTATCGCGGCCCTTCAGCAGCAGATCGATCTGTTTGACCCCTTCCGGACTGAAGTCGTCGACTCGCCGACCGTCCATCAGGATATCGACATAGGTGCCCAGATCCCGCACCGACAGGCCGTTAGCGGCAAGCCTCTCCCGGTTGCCGACGACCAGGATCTCCGGATAGGAGGTTTCCAGAGAAGGTACCGGCCGAACCTGCGCCCCTTCGATCCGTCCGCGGATCGCTCCGAACAGGGTCATCGCCGAACCGGCGATGGCATCGATATCTTCACCGGATAGATTGACCTCAACGGTGCGGCCCTGCCCCAGCCCCTGTTCAAAAATCCCCGCCTGGATGCTTACCCCGAAGATCCCGGGGAGGCTGTTCATTATCCTGGTGAACAGGGGGATGAGTTCCGCCGCTCGAGTTTCATAGGTGGAAATCGCTCCGAAAAGGGTAAAACGGTCGGCGCCGACAAAAAACATCTGCCGCAACTGCGGCAGTCCATCCCTGCCATCCTCGTCAAAATAGGGCTTGACCTCGGCAAAAATTCCGGCACCGATCTCCTTGTATTTCTCAACTGAATAGCCAGGAGGAGGGATGAGGATATTGATAATCAGGTTACGGTTTCCCTGGGGGAGGTACTCCGCCGGTGGCCGCAATGCAATGATGACCAGCGCCGAGGCTGCGGTAAAAAAAATCACCGTTACCAGGCGGGTGAAGACATTTTTCAGACAGAATCCGGAGACCGCCATCAATCCGGCGGCAAGAAACCTGCCGGTCGGGCTCTGCTGCAAGCGATTCTTCTCGCCCACGACACTTCGCCGGTAGAGGATATTGATCAGGGTCGGGATTACCGACAGCGAGACCAGCAGGCTGATCAGAATCGAAAAGGTTATGGCGATGGCGATATCACGAAAAAGCTGCCCCGCCTCCTCCTGCATGAAAATAACCGGGAGAAACACTGCCACCGTAGTGGCAGTAGAGGCAAAAATCGCCCCCCAGACCTCTCGCGTACCATCGTAGGCAGCCTGATAGGCAGTTTTCCCAAGGCGCCGATGGCGGTCGATATTTTCGAGAACGACAATGGAGTTGTCTACCAGCATCCCCACCGCAAAGGAGATACCCGCCAGGCTGACGACATTGAGGTTGCGCCCGGCCAGCCAGAGAAAGATAAAGGTGCCAATCACCGAAATCGGGATAGCCACTGCAGTCGCCAGGGTGGTCCGCACACTGCGTAAAAAGGTGAGGAGCACGGCAATGGCCAGCAGTCCGCCCACCAGGACATTCTGTTTGACCAGATTGATCGCTGTGGTGATATACTCGCGCTGGTCGTAAACCAGTTCGATGGCCAGACCCCTATCGGCGAGAATGCCAGCATTAAGCCGATTGACCTCCTCCTCAACCCGGTCGCTCATTTCCAGGACGTTGGCTCCGGTCTCCTTACGAAGACCGACCACCAGAATCTGCCTGCCGTTATGCAGCACCGCCGCCGATTCCTTGGCGTACCCCCGTTCCACCTCGGCAATATCGCGGAGGAACACCCGTTTCAGGCCGTCGTCATAGACCACCACATCAAGGGCCTCCTCCGGGGTCTGAAACTGGCCGATGGTCCTGATCCGGTAGTTTTTCCGGCCCACCCCCTGCACCCCGGCGGAAGTGGTGATATTGGTCGCCTGGATAGCCCCGGTGAGCTGATTGATGGCAATTTTGTTCCGGGCCATCTTCTCCATATCGAGGATGACA
>JAZBOD010000496.1:0-8666 GCA_036350955.1 Desulforhopalus sp.
GCCCGGCAGAGTGCCTGACCAACCTCGGCGGTAATGAAAATTCTCCACATCCTCAGCCAGCACCCGGAGAGTACCGGCAGCGGCTACTATCTGCAGAATATGCTCCGGCAGGCCGCCCGGCATGGCCACCGCAACATGCTGATTGCCGGAATTTCCCAGGACTGGGCGCCGCAAATCGACGGCGTCGATGCGAGAGACTGCCGCTTTGTCCGGTTTACTCAGCCACCGCTTGACTTCCCGATACCGGGAATGAGTGATGTAATGCCCTATCCGAGCAGCCGCTTTGCCAAGCTGACCGCAGAGCAGCTGAACGCTTACCGGCAGGCTTTCCGCAAAGTCATCGGCGAGGCGCTTGACGCATGTGCCCCGGATATCATCCACAGCCACCACCTCTGGCTGGTCAGCGCCATCACCCGGCAACTCGCGCCGGAGATCCCGATGATGACCTCCTGCCACTCCACCGATCTTCGCCAGTATCAGCTCTGCCCCCATCTTCAGGAACAGGTCCACACCCCATGCCGACAGATCGATCGCATTCTCGCCCTGAGCCGTGACCAGGCCAAAATGATCGAAACCCTGTACGGCATCGACCCCGGACGAATCGAGGTGGTCGGTGGCGGCTTTGCCACCGAACTGTTCTCCTGCCCGGTAAAGGAGACGCCACCACCGATACGGCTGCTCTATGCCGGTAAACTCAGTTTTGCCAAAGGGGTCGACTCCCTGCTTCAGGCCTTTGCCCGGATTGCCGATCGCCATCTGGAACTGCACCTTGCCGGTTCGGGTTCGGGCAGCGAAGCGGCCCATTGCCTGCGGTTTGCCGAGCGGATCGGGCCGTCGGTCGTTCTCCACGGCCGGGTCGATCAGTCCCACCTTGCCCAATTGATGGGCCAGGCCCATATCTTTATCCTGCCATCTCTTTACGAGGGCCTGCCCCTGGTGCTCCTGGAGGCACTGGCCTCGGGCTGCCGGATCATCACCACCGCCCTGCCCGGCTGCCTCGAACTCCTCGACCAGGTCGACCGGACGCAGGTCAGCTTCATCCCTCTGCCGGTGACCCATACCATCGACCGCCTTACCCCGGTGGAGCAGGAGAGCTTCGCCTGCGACCTCGCCCGAAGTATTTCGGCGATGGCCGATCTGGTCCGGGACACCCCCAACCCGACGAACGCCGCCGAGCGGACAACGATCACCCGCCATTACACCTGGGAGGCCGTCTACACCCGAATCCTCAAGGGGACGGAGTTAGCTTAACAACTTAACGGCGGTTCTTCATCCCCTCCCTCCCTGCTGTTCCCGGTTGACAGATCCACTCGTGTGCGGTAACAATTGGCCGATATTTTCAGGTTCCACGAGAGTGGACGAAAAGGGAACCCGGTGCAAAACCGGGACGGGCCCGCCGCTGTAACCGGGGACGAAGGTTGCACAACGCCACTGCCTGTACATCGGGTGGGAAGGCGCAGCCAGCAGGATGATCCGGAAGTCAGAAGACCTGCCTGAGAAACAGTGCACACCGCCGGTGCTCTTCTGCGCCCCGGCCGGGCGGAGATCCTCGTGGACAAGGGGTTTCCGCATTTCATCTAGGGAGTACAGGGCATCCCCGGATCAATCGCGTATTGGTTCGGGGTTTTTTTCTTTCCCCGGGTCAAGAGCTTACCCTACTTCTCTTACAGGAGGAAAGAATGCACGTCAATTTGCCCGTCATCGCTGCCGCCGGCCTGCTTGCCACCAGTTTCATCCCCCCGGTAGAATCCTTTGCCGCATCTGCCCCGGTCATGGACCAGGTGGTGGTTACCGCCGGCCGTATCGAACAGAACACCAGGCAGGTCAGTGCCAATATTACCGTGATCGACCAGGAAGAGCTGCGCCGTTCGCCGAGCCGAAACATTGGCGACCTGCTCGCCGAAAAGGGGATCTCCCAGGTCCGAAAATACCCCGGCAGTCTGACTTCGGTCGGCATCCGCGGCTTTCGTACCGACACCCACGGCAACGACCTGCAGGGCAAGGTGTTGATCCTCCTCGACGGCCGTCGGGCCGGTACCGGCAATGCCACCAAACTGCTCACCAAGAATATCGAACGCATCGAAATTATCCGCGGCCCCGGTGCAGTCCAGTACGGTTCGGCGGGAATCGGCGGGATAATCAACGTCATTACCCGCCAGGGCCGGGATACCAGTCTGTTTGTCGAAGCGGGCGGCGGCTCGTTTGACACCGCCGAAGGTTCCATCGGCGGTACAGCGGCAGGGGCAGGTTTTGATTTTTCCGGGGCCCTGACCGGACGTACCACCGGGGATTACGATACCGGTGGTGGCGACACCTTCAGCAATACCGGAGTCGACCGGGAAACCGGGGTAAGCCTGCACGGTGGCTACAGTTTTGCCGAACGCCACCGGCTTGGTCTGATCTTCACCGGCTACGCCGTCGAGGATGCCGGATTCCCAGGGTATTTCTCCAGTGTCGATCTCGACGACACCACCGACAAAGACAACTACTCGGTGGACCTCCGCTATACCGGTGGGAGTGCCGCCGGGAATTGGCAGTGGATGACCCGGGCCTTTTTCGGCCAGGACAGCAACACCTGGTACGACCCGGTCACCTCCAACCCCGACGGCTGGGACGATGGCCTTCCCGACGAGAACACCACCGACCAGCAGGGAGCCCAGGCCCAGCTCAGCTCAAGACTCGGTAATCTCAACATTACCGGGGGGTTCGACTACATCGGCTATGAAGTGGAAAACAGCTGGTCACCGCAACGCTCAACCTATGACAACTCCGCGGTCTTTATTCTCGCCGGAATGGGCTGGTGGCAGGACCGCCTGGTAGTCAACGCCGGCCTGCGCCACGACTGGTTTACCGTGAAGGTGGAAGAGCCGGCCGGCCGGGAAGAAGATCAAACCCATCTCACCCCGCAGATCGGCCTGACCTACAACCCTACCGACCAGCTGAAACTGCGCCTGCAGTATGCCCAGGGGTTCATGATGCCCTCAGCCGACCAGCTGGCGATCGATGCCTCCCAGTGGGGGACGAGGACCGTGGGCAACCCCGAGCTTGAACCGGAAAAAAGCGCCACCTGGGAGGCCGGGGTAGACTACCGCCGGGCCGGCTTCAACGGCTCAATCAGCTACTTTTACACCGATTTTGAAGACAAGATTGTCACGGCCTACCGCGCCGATGGCAGCCAGAGCTGGGCTAACCGCGGCGACGCGGTGATCGCCGGCTTTGAGAGCGAATTGGGCTACGATCTGGGCGAGCCCCTTGGCTGGCAGTGGGAAGTCCGCCCCTACCTTAACGCCACGCTGCTCACCCAGTTTGAAGACCAGGAGAGCGACAGCGATCTACAGTATGTCAGCGATACCATCTTTGCTGCCGGCCTGGTCGCTGACAATGCCCGGGGCCTCTTTTTCCGGTTCAACCTTGCCTACACCGGTGAGCAGGAGATTCAGGACTACGAATCGGGTACCTTTCCGCCACCGGCAGTTGACCTGGAGAGCAGCACCGTCGCTGACCTGACCGCCTCCTGGCGTTTCCTCGAAACGGAACGCCACGGCGCTTTCACCCTCCGGGGAGAACTGACCAATCTCTTTGACGAGGAGTACGCCTACGTCAAAGGCTCACCGATGAGCGGACGGGGCTTTTTTGTCAGTCTGCGCTGGGATTTTTAACCTGACCGGCCACAAACCGCGAGACCGCCATGCACCGACTTCTTTCTGGACTGCTGTTTCTCCTCTGCCTCACCGGGCCGCTGTCGGTGTCGGCCACCCCGGAGCCGTTCAACGATGCCGACGGCCGGACGATCCGCCTTCTGTCGATGCCGCAGCGGGTGGTCTCCCTGGTGCCGGCAGTGACCGAGATGCTCCTCGCCCTGAATAAGGGCGAGGTGCTGGTCGGCACCACCCACCACTCCCTCACCGCTGAAGCGCCTAAGGCAGCAGTGGTGGGTGGCTTCCTGCAGCCAGACCTGGCCCGGGTGGCGGCTCTGAACCCCGACTTGGTCTTTTTTGCCGAGCCGCAGCGGGAAGCGGTGCAGGCCCTAGCGGAGACCACGGTCCTGGTCCGCCTTGCCCCGGCCTCCCTGGAAGAGGGGCTCAAGACCCTTACCCTCCTCGGCCGGATCTTTGCCGCAGAGGAACAGGCTGCGACGCTGGTTGACCGACAGCGGCAGCTGCTCGCGCTGATTGCCGGCAAAACTGCAGCGATCCCCGAAACAGACCGCCCCCGGGTCATCCGGCTGATGGCCAGTGACCGGCTGCTGGTTCCCGGTGACGACTCCTTCCAGAACGATTTTATCGACGCCGCCGGCGGCCAGGCTCCCCGCTTTGGCCGAGACGGGCAGGTCATCGCCCTCGAGCCGGCGGAGTGGCAGGCCTTTGACCCGGAAGTCATCTACCGCTGCGGGCCGGACCACGACCTGCCACCGATTCTCGACCAGCCCGGCTGGCGGGAGGTGAGCGCGGTCCGCACCGGCCGGATCCTTACCTACCCTTGTGACCTCACCTGCCGGCTGGGTGCCCACCCCGGCGAGTTCGTCGCCCGTCTCGCCGCTGACCTGCACCAGCAGCACTTCAGCGATCCGGCCGAGCAGATTCTCCCCGACCAGGTCACCGCAAAGGAAGATATCACCCTCGACTACAGCTACCTGAAACAGGCAAAAATTGTCCGCAGCGATATTCGTGACTTTGCCAATGCCACCCTCCTCCTCGAGTTCGATCGGCCAATGCGGGTTCTCTCCACCCTGGAGGGTGAGCGCAACAATGTCCGCTTCGCCGGCAACCACTCCTTCCCTCCACCCGCCTGGGGTCTCGGCCATGAGGATGGCTATCCCGCCCTCCGCGATCATACCTTGAAGGTCCTTGGGCTGAACGGGGCGGAAACCGCTCTGCTCTTTACCGGAGCATCGATGGACAACCTGGCGGTGGTGGAACAGCGCTTTGCCGAAATGCAGGTTACCGCCCTGGTCACCGCCGGGGTAAGCGGCAACGCCCAGCGGATGGGCGCCGATGCCGGCCTCTATTATGAGGAACCACCGGCGGAAAAACCGGGAACCATCAATATTCTCCTGTTGACCAACCGCCAGTTGAGCAGTGGGGCAATGAGCCGGGCGGTGATCACCGCCAGTGAAGCCAAGTCTGCCGCCCTGGCCGATCTCGATATCCGCTCCGGGCCAAGCCCCACAATCAATCCAGCCACCGGCACCGGCACCGACAACATTATCGTCATCGAAGGAGACGGCCCTCCCGCCGAACTGAGCGGTGGACACAGCCGGCTTGGCGAACTGATTGCCCGCGCGGTCCATGCCGGGGTGATCGAAGCTGTCCGGCAACAAAACGGTCTTACCGTCGACCGCTCGATTTTTCAGCGGCTCAAGGAACGGCGGATCATCCTCAGCGAACTGGTTACCAGAGATACCGCCCTGGCCATGGAAAGGCTGCTGCTCCAACCGTCCTACAGCAGCTTCCTCAGTGCCTCCCTGGCAATCAGCGATGCCTTTGAGCGACGGCTGATCATCGATCTTCAGCCCTTTGCCGGCTGGTGCCGGCAGATTGCCGAGCAGATCGCCGGTCAACCGGTGCAGCTTGCCGACCTGCAGCACCCCGGACTGCCCACCGTCCTCCGACAGGCCCTCGGGGCACTGCAGAGCGGCCTGGCAGTCGCCACCGCCGGAGCGGAGCCCCCTCCCCCGCCAGCGTCAACCGGGCTGCCGAAGCGGATCGTCTCCCTTGGCCCGATCAACACCGAAAACATCTACCTGCTCGGGGCCGAAGACCGGCTGGTGGCCAACACCAGCTACTGTGTCCGGCCGATGGCGGCCCGGGAAAAGCCGAAGGTCGGCTCGGTCATGGAGGTCTCGGTGGAGAAGGTGATCAGCCTGCAGCCCGATTTGATCCTGGCCACCAATCTCTCTCCGGACGGCCCATTGAAAAAATTCACCGGCCTTGGCATTCCGGTGGTCCGCACCGCCCATGCCGACTCCTTTGCCGCAATCTGCAGCCAGTTTATCGAACTGGGCCGGTTGCTCGGCCTGGAGGAGAGGGCCAGAGCGGAGATCGATATCGCCCGGGCCAAAGTCGAGGCCATCAGCAGGATGGTTGCCGGCCAACCCAGACCAAAGGTGTTCCTCCAGGTCGGCACCACCCCGCTCAGCGGCTCGGTGCCCGGCTCCTTCACCGACGACTTCATCCGCCTCGGCGGCGGCAGCAATATCCTCGCCGACATGAGTGATGCCCAGGTCAATCAGGAAAAGATTCTCGCCGAAAACCCGGAGGTGATCATCATCGCCATCATGGGCAACGAGACCGGACTGGCCGAGCAGGAAAAGCGCAACTGGCAGCGATTTTCCGCGCTCAGCGCCGTTCGTCACAACCGGGTCCATACCATTGACCCGGATCTGGTCTGCAGCCCCTCACCGGCGACGTTCACCGAGGCCCTGACCACCATCGCCGCCCTGATCCACCCAGACCTCAAATTGCCGGAGCAGCCATGACCATTACCGAAATCCTTCTCCGCGGCGGGCCGATCATGTGGCCGCTGCTCGCCTGTTCCCTGGTGGTGCTCACCGTGGTGTTTGAGCGGATCTTCTTCTGGCTGGGCCTCGAACGCCGGCGAAACCGGCCGCTAATGGACGAGATTCTCGGCCTGGCGGAGAGCTGCGATTGGGAAAAAATCCGGCACAAGACAGCAGGGTGCACCGACCATGTAATCCGGGTACTGATCGTCGGGATCCTCCACCGTGACTACGATATGGGCCGGGCAATGGAGGCGGAGGCAGATCTGGCGGTCCAGCGCATGCAGCGTTTTATGCCGGTGCTGGATACGATGATTACTGTTGCCCCGCTTCTGGGCATTCTCGGTACGGTGGTCGGGATCATCGACTCTTTCAACATGCTTGGTGCGGCGGCGATCGCCGATCCGCAGCAGGTCACCGCCGGTATCGCCCAGGCACTGATCACCACCGCCACCGGCCTGGCAATCTCCATCGTCGCGCTGATCCCCTACAACTATTTCAACACCCGGATCAACCTGGCGATCCACGTCATGGAAAAATACGCCACCAGTCTGGAAGTGGTGTTCAACAAGGGCAATCAAGGGAAAGGTTGTCAGGGATGAAGCTCAAACGCCGCACCGGCAAACCGGCCAGGGTGGAAATGCTGCCATTGATCGACGTGGTCTTTCTCCTGCTGGTCTTTTTTATCTATGCGATGCTCTCGATGAGTATTCATCGTGGCCTGCACCTCGAACTGCCGCTCTCCTCCCAGAGCGAACTGAGCCAGGAAGAGTCGCCGATTCAGTTGTCGGTCCAGAGCGGGAGTGAACTACCGCTGCTGACCATTGACCGGGAACCGGTGGCTCTGGGTGACCTGGCGGCACGGCTGCATCTGCTTGGCATTGAGGGGGGTGCAGAAAATTCAGACCCGCCACCGGTCCTGCTCTTTGCCGAGAAGGGGCTCCCCTACCAGCAGCTCTTTCTTGTCCTCGACGAGTTGAAAAAGGGGGGAATCAGCAACATCTCCCTGCAGGCGAGGATGGAGTAGACCGTGCCCTGGCGGCTCCTCTCTGCCCTGCTGCTGGCGATGGCCTGCCACGCCCTGATTTTCCAGATTTCCCTTCCGGAACGGAGACCGCCACTGATCGGCGGTGCCCAGACCATCACCCTCCAGTTGAAGGCGGCACCTTTGCCAACGGTGACCGACGATCAGGCCGACAACAGTTCACCGGCAGAGCCGCCACCACCTCCCCGAGAAGAGCTGCTGCCTGCCGAGCCGCCCGATGTGGTCCCGCAGGCAGCCCCTCCCCCGGAACCGCCCGCACCAACTCCGCCTGAGGCGGAACCGGCGCCGGAGCATCTCCGGGCCGATGCACAGGTAAAACGCCTCCTCTCCCTACCGCCGGCGCGGCCCGTTCCCTCCCCCAGACCGGCTCCCCGGCCGATACCCCAGCCAGCCCGGCCGGATCCTCAACCGGTAGCAGTCGAACAGCTGCCGGCAGCACAACCTGCTGCAGCCAAAGAGATGATACCCGCTGAAAACGCCTCCGCTCCGACAATCATCCAGGCCAGGCCGGCATACCGGACCAACCCGAAACCGGTCTATCCGGAGTTGGCCCGCCGGCGGAACTGGCAGGGAACAGTCACCCTTTCCGTCACTGTCGAGAGCGACGGCAGGCCTGGGCAGGTCGACATCGCCACCTCCAGCGGCTATCCTCTGCTCGATACCGCTGCCAATCGGGCAGTTCGTTCCTGGCGTTTCCACCCCGGCAGCGAAAATGGCCGGCCGGTCACCATGACCGTGCTGGTACCGATTGATTTTCGCCTCGAATAGGCCGGGGGTCGACCAACCAGCCGATACCTTCGGGTGGACCTGACCGGGGGAGAAATATTATTAATTTACTTTTCGTGTTATTTTTTGGTTGACCCGAATCCCGGCCTGTGGCAGAGTAATAGTAGAGTCGCGAGCCTCTTGCTGAAGAGATTGCCGCCGATGCCTGTCCTTCTCCTCCAGGTGCCGGCGGCATCTTTTTTGCCTGCTACGGCACAAAAGACCGGTTTTCCCTCCCCAGGTTCTTGGTCAGGGAGGGCCCGGGAGAGAGAAGAATCGGTAAATCGTTACCAGGCTGAAGCAGGATATGCCCCGTGGCGACACCTCAGTGCCACCACGTGACAAAAAGAGAAGGGA
>JAZBOD010000497.1:0-4378 GCA_036350955.1 Desulforhopalus sp.
ACAATCCTATCGCCCAAACTCGGCGTTATGCTCAAAATTTTATCCTCGGAATATCCATTATATGCCTGTGGTAAAATTTTTCGCATGCCTTGATTTTGAACGAAAATCTTCATTTTGCAAAAAGCTCTTTAGAAAGCAATGTCTCGATCTCAGCAATAGGTTTTGCCAACTCCACGTCCCCCTGCTGTCGTTTTTTGATCCTCTGCACCGCACTGCTAACAGAACTGTATTTTCCTATCGCCAAATGAGCGCCGATTTGCTGCAAGGTTTGCCGGGAATGTTTGCGCATGCTGTAGATGTCTCTGGCAGGATTGGCCTGCCCCCGGCGGGATAGATCGATTGACTCTGAACAAACCCGACAAACCTGACAGACGGCGGCCAAGACCTCCGGAAATGAGTATACCTTACCTCCCATTCACTCCCAAAAGTCAAGCGTATCGCCCTACTCTAGAAATGTTTTCGTTACCCCACTGAGTTTTTTTAGGGTAAACTAACAAAATGTGTTGATCTTTACAAACCAGTTATGTACAGTCTTGCTCACTTTAGTTAGCACTGTCTAATATTATGTTAATTAACTAAAAGGAGGTCTTGCATGAATACAATGAGATTAGACGAAATAACCAAAGACAGGGCGTACCTGGTCGCCGGTATCCAACAGAATGACTCCTTCTATTCAGAAAAACTTTACAAAATGGGCTTTGTTGAGGGGACGCCGGTACGGTTGGCCCCTGTCGAACTCTACGACCCCATGGTCATTGAGATTCGGGGAAGCCGGATTGCTTTACGCCGGCAAGAAGCGAAACAGGTCTACGTTCAGGAGCTTTGATATGCATACGCTAGGAAAAATCGCCATTGCCGGGATTCCCAACTGTGGCAAAACCACCTTGTTCAACAGTCTGACCGGTGCTCGCCAAAGATTCGGTAACTGGCCTGGGGTCACCGTGGAAAAAATTCAGGGCTCCTTTTCATTGGGAGGAAGCAAGGTTGAACTGGTCGATCTCCCCGGTACCTATAATCTCAGCCCTGACACAGAGGACCAGAAAATCGCCGAACGGATTATTGCTGGCGGTGAGTACGATCTTCTCCTCAACGTAGTCGACGCCACCAATCTCTCCCGCAATCTCTACCTGACCATGGATTTAAAGGAGAGAACCAATCAGATCATTGTTCTGCTTAATATGGTGGATGTCGCCGTGGCGGAAGGCATCAGCGTAGATGTCGAACAGCTGAGCAGGGATTTGGGTCTACCGGTAATACCGCTTGTCGCGGTGGATAGAAAATCGGTGAAAAAGGCGATGGCGGAGGTGGAAAGCCTCATTCCGTCCCTGCCTTCTCATACCTCCCATGTAACCCGGGCGGAGGTGATGGATACGGTAAAAAAGTATGCGGTCATTGATGCGGTCTGCGCGAAAGCCATGCGTTATCAGAAAGATTCCAGCGAGAATTTTACCAACCGGGTGGACCGCCTCGTGCTGAACCGATTCGCCGCGGTGCCCATCTTCTTTATCTCCATGTTTTTAACCTTCTGGTTCGCCATTGGCATCGGTGCAGTGTTTATTGATTTCTTCGATATTCTCGGTGGCCTGCTGTTCGTTGACATTCCGGCCACCCTGCTCACCGCCGTCGGCAGCCCCGAATGGCTGCTGGCCCTGTTCGGCGGCCTGGGAGCCGGCTGCCAGACCGTAGCAACCTTTGTGCCCGTAGTTTTTTTCATGTTCCTTGCCCTGGCATTTTTGGAGGATCTCGGCTACATGGCTCGGGTTGGGGTGATAGCCGACCGGTTCATGCGCAAAATAGGCCTGCCCGGTTCCGCCTTTATCCCGATGGTCGTCGGTTTCGGCTGTACCGTCCCTGCAGTCATGGCTGCCCGTACCTTAACCAATCGCCGAGACAGATTCATGACCATTTTCATGGCCCCATTCATGTCCTGTGGCGCTCGGTTGCCGGTCTACGCCCTGTTCTGTGCGGCCCTGTTCCAGGCCTATTCCGGTCTTGCCGTGTTCTTGATCTATCTCGTCGGGCTGTTCATGGCTATTTTCACAGGATACCTCCTCAAAAATACCCTGTTCAAAGGCGCGACTTCATACTTCATCATGGATCTCCCGCTCTATCATGTGCCGCGGCTTGGCGCGGTGTTTAGGAGCAGTTGGTTGCGGATGGCGCATTTCGTGAAAAGGGCCGGGACCATTGTGGTGGCCGCGGTATTTGTGCTGAGCATCCTCAGCACCATCGGTTATGAAAATGGAGAGGTTTCCTTTGGTAATGAAGATTCACAAATTTCGGTACTTGCTTATGCCGGTAAGGCGATCAGTCCAGTATTTGAGCCCATTGGCATAACGCCGGATAACTGGCCCGCCTCGGTAGCTCTTTTCACTGGTCTGTTTGCCAAAGAAGCCATTGTCGGCACGGTAAATTCTCTGTATGCCTCTTTGGATGTGACGGAAACTGAAGCTATGCCCGAACATGGTGCAGAAGAAGCCGGTCTCGATATTGGTGATGCTGTCCGGGAGGCTTTCGCCTCGGTCGGCGATGGCCTGGTCGGAGCGATCAGTTCCCTTGACCTCCTCGGTCTCGGCCTGATTACCGAGGATGCCGATGCCATAAGTGAAGAGATTGGCGCGAATGCCTCAGTCTACCAGCACCTGGCTGCGAATTTCACCATCTTTTCCGCCTTTGCCTATCTGCTGTTCGTCCTGATGTACTTCCCCTGTCTGGCGGTCATCGGTGCGGCCCGGCAGGAGATGGGTGGCTATTATGCCGGGGTCATGGCGGTATATTCAACCCTGCTTGCCTGGGCGGTAGCCACCCTATTCTATCAGGTGGCGGAAGGCCATAACCTTGGCTATATCGCAGTATCTCTGCTTATGCTTGGGGTTATCTACGGTGGGTTGTACCTCATCGGCAAGAAGGAGAGCGAAACTCCCTCCCCGATTCTGGCAATACCGATACGCCGGGATTGTTGTTAACCCCCAGCTCTTCTCATGTCTTGCCGGCCAGGCCGGCAAGACATGAAATAACCTCGCAGAACAAAGGAAGTAACGGATGAGGCGACCGGTGTGGATTTAAGCCAGGCCCTTCCCTGGGGAGTTTCTGCAGATCTGGGTGTCATCGGAGTGTCAAACTTTTTTAGTTTTTCGCGGGAAAAAGATTTATGGTACTGAGGGTAGCCGTGCCAAGGAGTGAAGCATCGGCCGGCATTCCCCCCAGCAGGAGAGAGGCGATGATTCTCACTCACAGCTGAGGGGACAGGTATCTTCAGGAAATGTATTCCGAGGATACAATTTTGAGCATCACCCAGAGTTTGGGCGAAAAGATTGTTTTGCCAAAGGCCCACGAGAAAGGAATTTTTTCAGCTACTAATAGTGATTGGCGAGAGTGAGGGCCCGCTGCAGTCGCGCCATGAAAAAGGAGAGGACCTCCGGATAATAGGCCAACCCTTTGAAGCGGTCGCCATCACCGTGCCGGATCATCGAACATTCAACGGCAAAGCCCAGTTCAGTGAGGGAGGCTCGCCAGCTCTCCTGCTCACCCATCAGGTCCTCTTCGGCATGCTTGCCGGCAAAATAGACCAGGGGGATGATCCGCAGCCGGGGAAAGCGCTCCACCAGCGTGAACCGGTCGATTCGCGCAAGAACCGCCTCCCAGTCGGGGATACCTTCGATACTTGCCGCAAGGACGTTGGGGTACCGGTCGGCGACCAGCCGCTCCAACCCGAGACAGACAATATTCCCCGGGTCGGCAGCCAGAGGGGTCCCATGCAGGGCGAGGAGATTGAGCCCCTGTTCCGGAGAGAGGAAATCCTGCTCGACCACCTCGAGACACTCCTTGACAAAATCCCAGCGGTGACAGAGGGTCTCGCTTAAAAAGACCCGCAGACCGGGGAAAAAAGTGCAGGTCTCGGCGAGCTGCTGATATTCGGTACCGGGGAAGACATGCAGCGGTTGGACCACCACCCGGCGATACCCCGCAGCCTCCACCTTGGCCAGGGTCTCCTGCAGGCTCGGCAGCCCGGCTTTACGCCGGATGATCTCCGAGGTATAGGCAAGAAAGTGTTCATGGTCCGGCAGTTCACTGGCCAACCGGCTGGTGAAGAGCTCAAGTGCATCCTTGGCCCTGGCGGTTGAACCAAAGGCGGCAATAACCACAGCAGGTTTATCGTGCAATGGCGGTTGCCGCAACTTTCTGCCAATATAGCCATGCTGATTCATTTTCCCCCCTTGTGCACCACCTTCTCGACAGCGCGGTCTTCACCTGAGCAATATCCCGCCCTCACCAGGCCGATGCCCCTGGATAGCGCCCGACACAGCTTTTTTCCCCGCAGGTGCCGTTACAGCCTTGGGTCAATGGTTCCCGGCCCGCCACAATCAGGGGTATAGCA
>JAZBOD010000498.1:0-3074 GCA_036350955.1 Desulforhopalus sp.
CCGCAGATCTTGCTGTCTTGCTCTTTTGCTTGAGGATTACAGAGGTCGCTGGGGTTGTCTGCGGCGGAGCCACAGTTTTGACACGTATAGGTCATCACAACTCTCCTGCCAGGGAAACTGGACACATATCCCGTTTTAAAGAAATGAACTAACCGGTCGGCAATGCGGCAGGTATCCCCTGCTTTTGATCCTTACTTCCTTGCCGGCACACCGCATAAAACGGGGAGGGGAACTACGCTTTCAAAGTAAGGGGTGAACAGGCAACTGTCAATATCAGGTATTGCTGAAGAGTTACCGGACCAGGACGCACTTGTCCTTGAGGTTGCCGGCTTTGGCAATTTCAATATAGGAGGCACCCATCTGTGGGCCGAAGCTGCCGGCGAGGACGATAATCAGGTCCTCATCGGCAAACCGGCTGTCACCAATCAGGCGGCAGATCGACAGTTTCAACGGCTCTGCCGAATTGACGTCAAGGGGCACATAGTCGGCGTAGACCCCGTAGGAGAGCGACAGCTGGCGCATCACCCGCTGGTCATAGACCTGGGCAAAGATCGTATTGTTGCCGCGGTATGCTGCCAGGGCAAGAATCGACAAGCCGGTGACCGAATCGGCGACAATCGCCTTGGTGCCCAGCCGCAGGGCCGCCTTCACCGCTGCTTTTGCCAGATAGGCGGTAACCCGGTTCTGGTGGCTGTAGGGGACATCGATATAGTCGACGTTCTTGCTCTCCACCTCTTCGATAATTTTGCTCATCGTCCGGACCGCCACCTCGGGATACTTGCCGCTGGCTGTCTCTCCCGAGAGCATCAGGGCATCGGCATGGTCGAGGCAGGCGTTGGCCACATCTGATACCTCCGCCCTGGTTGGCCGGGGAGAATCGATCATCGTGTGGAGCATCTGGGTGGCAACGATCACCGGTCGCCGGCGTTCGATGCAGGTTCTGATGATCCTCTTCTGGATCAGCGGAATCTGCTCGGTGGGGATTTCCACGGCCAGATCTCCCCGGGCGATCATTATCCCGTAGGCGTGGTCAAGGATTTCGTCGAGATTGCGGACTCCTTCAAAATTTTCGATCTTGGCGATGATTTTTATGGCCGAACCCTGTTCATCAAGGATCTTCTGGACGGCGATGACATCTTCCTTGTTCCTGACGAATGAGTGGGCGATGAAATCGAGCTGTTGCTCGGCGGCAAAGCGGATAAAGGCTTTGTCTTTTTCGCTTAAGGCCGGAAGTTTGACATGGACTGCGGGGATATTGATACTTTTCCTGCCGCGAATCACCCCGTCATTCTCTACGGCACAGTAGAGAAACTGCTGGTCTTTCTCCATGACCGCCAGAGCGACGCTGCCGTCATCGATCATGATCGAACTCCCCTCGGGGACATCATGGACGAAGTCGGCATAGGAGACGCAGAGGATATCGCCCCGGGAATTCTCCCCCGGGGCACCTTTGACCCTGATGGCGTCACCGAATTTGACGGTCAGCGGCTCCGCCATGTCACAGGTCCGGATCTCCGGCCCCTTGGTGTCAAGGAGAATGCCGATCTTGTCAGAGACTTCCCGGACCGCGTGAATCACTTCCAAGGCATGGTCATGGGACATGTGGGCAGTATTGAGGCGAACCACGTTGACCCCGGCCTGATACAGCCGTTCGATAAAGCTCGGTGAGCAGTTGAGATTGGAGATGGTCGCGACGATTTTGGTTTTTTTCGGCATGGATCGGCTCGATGGCGGAGTGGATGCGGAAACAGTCGGGTATCCCCGGAGTCGTTTCCCCACTATCGCATTCTCTCAGGTCTCAAGTCAAGTACTGTTGCTGTCCAGCCCGTTCTCCAGCCCGCAAGACAGTTCCTGCTCAGCCCAGGCCGTCCATGCTGATATAGGCCTGACCACGGGGTCAAACAGTATAGCTCTCCGATGATACCTTGCCGCCACGGCCTGTCCAATCGGTATGGAAAAATTCACCCCGGGGTCTATCGACCCGTTCGTAGGTGTGGGCGCCGAAATAATCACGTTGAGCCTGGAGCAGATTGGCCGGTAACCGGGGACTGCGATACCCGTCGTAATAGGCCAGGGCCGAGGCGAAGGCTGGTGTCGGTACGCCAAGTTCAGCGGCCTTGGCCACCACTTTGCGCCAGCCGGATTGGGCCTGATCGATGGCGGCGCGGAAAAAATCGTCAAGCAGGAGATTTACCAGTGCCGGATTGCGGTCAAAGGCCAGTTTGATGTTATCGAGGAAGGCGCTGCGGATGATACAGCCGCCACGCCACATCAGGGCAATCCCGCCGTAGTTGAGCTTCCAGCCGTACTCCTCGGCCGCCTGGTGCATCAGCATGTAGCCCTGGGTGTAGGAGATAATTTTCGAGGCATAGAGTGCATCGCGAATATAGCCGGCATACCTCTCCCGGTTGCCGGAAAAATCGAGCAGAGGCCCGGCGAGAAGCGAAGCCGCCTTGACCCGCTCTTCCTTCATTGCCGAGAGAAACCTGGCAAACACCGCCTCGCCGATCAGGGTGAGGGGAATACCGAGTTCCAGAGCGTTGATCCCTGTCCATTTGCCGGTACCTTTTTGGCCTGCAGTATCGAGGATCTTTTCCACCAGAGGCTCGCCATCGGCATCTTTAAAGCCGAGGATGTCCGCCGAAATTTCCATCAGATAGGAGTCAAGCACGCCGGTATTCCACCGGCTGAACAATGCCCCGATGGTCTCCGCGTCCATCTCAAGCCCCCGGCTGAGAAAATCGTAGGCCTCCGAGATGAGCTGCATGTCTCCGTATTCAATGCCGTTATGGACCATCTTGACAAAATGACCGGCCCCTTCTTCACCGACCCAGTCACAGCACGGCTGATTATCAACCCGGGCGGCGATCGCCTGGAAAATATCCCGGACGTGGGGCCATGCCGCGGGGTTGCCGCCGGGCATGATCGATGGCCCGGTACGTGCGCCCTCCTCACCTCCGGAAATGCCGGTACCGATAAAGAGAATCCCCTGGCTGGCCAGTGCACGGGTCCGGCGGTCGGTGTCGCTATAGAGGGAGTTACCGCCATCAATGATGATGTCGCCCGGGTCAAGA
>JAZBOD010000499.1:0-3752 GCA_036350955.1 Desulforhopalus sp.
CTTGGCGTCGGAAATATGGGTTATGCCGGTCTCCCGGGCGGTCTCCCGGTTGGCGGCATAGATATCGTCGCGGCTGATCTGGTTCACCCGAAACTTGCGGGCACCGGCCAGCAGCTGCTGGATACCGCAGGAGAGTTTGTCGGCCATCGCCCACATGGCAATCGCCCCGTAGGGAATCCTGGCCATTTCCTCTTTTCCGACCCTTTTTTGTACCTCGAAATAGGAGCAGAAGAGATCCTCGGCGGTGTGGCCGATTTCGCTCACCGATTTCGGCAGAGCATCCCAGTTGCCGTTGACTGCAGCCCGCCGCTCGGGGCGCAGTACCCCTTCGATATTGGCACCGAGGAAACCGGGAATCATAATCGCCCGGCCCATACAGATCATCTTGACAAAGGGAGCGCCAAGGGCCAGTCCTTTGAAGATGCTGTCCTCCAGGGCAAAACCGCCGGCAAAGGAGAGGTCGACCACCCGTTCTCCCCGGTTGGCAAGGATCTCCGCATATTCATGGGCCTTGGCGTGCAGATTGATCGACGGCACCCCCCAGCTCTGCATCATATTCCATGGGCTCATCCCAGTGCCGCCGCCGGCACCATCGATGGTCAACAGATCAAGCCGGGCATCGCTGGCGAATTTGATGGCCATGGCCAGCTCTTCCATACCGTAGCAGCCGGTCTTCAGAGAAATCCTGGCAAAGCCAAGGCTGCGCAGGTAGTCGACCGATTTCATGAAATCTTCGCGGACCAGAGCGACCGTATCGAGATGGGTGCCGCCGAGCCGACTGTGGCGGGCAAAGGATTTTACCGCCCCTTTGGCAAAGGCTTCCTGCACCTCGGGCAGTTCCGGATTGGGGTCGACGATATAGCCGCGATCCTTGAGGAACAGGGCATAGTCGAGGCTGGATACCTGGATTTCGCCGCCGATGTTCTTTGCCCCCTGTCCCCATTTCAGCTCGATGATGCACTTGTTGCCGTACTTTTCGGCGACGTATTCGGCGACCCCGTTTCGGGTATCCTCGACATTGAGCTGGACTATAATCGCCCCATAGCCATCATAGTAGCGCAGATAGGTATCGATCCGCCGCTCGAGTTCCGGGGCCTTCTCGATCCGTCCGCCGACAATGGTTGACTCCTGGTCAACCCCGACAACATTTTCGCCGATAACGATCGGAATCCCGGTGAGAGCGCAGCCAACCGCAAAGGAATCCCAGTATTTTCCAGCAATAAAGGTTGAGCCAAGGGCTCCGGTCATAATCGGCAGGCGGGATTTGGTCTTGACGGTGGCACCGAACTCGGTGGTCAGGTCGACGTTGGGGAAAATGCAGTCATCGGCGCTGTCGCTCAACCCGGCATTAAGCCCCATCGCACCGTAGGCATAGCCCTGAATGCGCAGTGAGTTGTAGGAAACCCCGAGGTGGGTGGTGTTGTTGGCCCCGGCGGTAACCAGGCCAAAATCCCGCGGATAAAGGAGCTTACGGCCAAGCAGACTCGATTTCCAGGTTTCGCATTTACCTGGGCAGTCGGCTCGACACAGTGTACATAGCCCGGATTCGGCTGGATTGCCGCGGTTCGCCGTCCCCAATACGTCATTGACTTTCTCAAATCGCATCACACAACCTCCTTACCATCACCATAGTACTCTGTGGGGTGAGTCGGCTGCGTCAACCGGCCGGCAGACAAAAAAAACGCCTCTACCCCAAAGAGAGGAAAGAGACGCCTTTGTCCAAACCATCTGCCACCCCACGCCATTGTGGGGCTGTCAGTTATCAATGAGTTTTTTTATTAGCCTTGCTAATGTTTATTGTCAAGCAAAATAGCGGCAGAGTGTGCTCCAAGCAGAGCTACAGCTCCTCGGAGAGAACGATCGCCTCAGCAATATCGAGCATCGATTTTCTGGTATCCATACTCCGTTTCTGGATCCAGCGATACGCTTCATCACCGCTCAGCTTTCGCCGGTGCATCAGGACCTCTTTGGCCCGCTCGATGATTTTTCGTGATTTCAATTCCTGTTCAATAACCCGGGTTTTGACGATCAACTCGGTATTGTGCAGGGCCACTGCCGCCTGACTGGCCACGGCGGTGAGCATATTGATGTCGGTCTCGGTAAAAACATGGGGTTTGGCGGTAAAACAGTTCAATACGCCGATGACCTTGTCCTCCCTGCCCTGCAGCGGCACGCTGACCATCGAGACCAGGCCGAGTTTTGCCGCCATCTCCTTCTCCTTGAACCGGTCATTGGCCTGGACATCCTCGATCACCAGTGGCCGTCGGGTCGAGACGACAAAACCGACAACCCCTTCGTGCAGGTGCAGAACCCGGTCCTTGACATACTCCCGGTCAATGGCCTGGGTCGCCCGCAGGCGAATCACCGGAGGATTATCGCTTTCATCGACCAGCCAGAGCGAACAGATCTCTACCCCGGTCACCCTGGCGGTCACCATAACAATCAGTTTAAACAGGTCTTCGAGGAACAGGTCTGAGGTGATCGCCTGACCTATATCCATCAACGCTTTGATATAACTATCGTATGTTTGCTGGGTTGATTTTTCCATCGGCTGTCTAAGACCCGCCGGAATCACAGACCGTGGGCCTGCTGTTCAAGCCAGGCCAGCCCTTTCCTGGTGATCAGGTTGTACTGCAGATCAGGATCGGTCTCGATCACTCCCATCCCTTCCATGCTCTTTAATACCTGCCGGAGTTCCGGCAGGGTCATGTTCAACCGGCAGGCTATTGCCGAGGAGGGGACCAGCGCCGGTTCGATTTCCTTTAAATTCTCAGAAAGAACGGTAAGAATGCGGATCTTGTGTGCTTGCAAATGCATAGGCCACCTCTTGTCGCTATAATCGGTGTTTGGCTCTCTTGGTACCTTCCCTGTTTTGTATTACAAAAGGGGACAATCTGCAAACCAAAAACAATTGTAATTAATTTTGTCCAAATTTATTCATTTTAGCTAACACCTCGCCGGCCCCGGCAACTCTGGGACAATCCTCCTGGCAACACGCCAGGTTCAGATCAGCCTTATCGGCGGTCATCACCGACATGGACAAACCTGTTTACCCGCCTGCTCCGGCCACGGAGGGCGGCAGGAATCAACAAATATGATCCAAAGAAGAGAAATCGATTGCTTTTTTGGCAAAAATGCATTGCCTGAAAGGAGGTATACTCCACTGCGGGGAAGGGAAAAGTGCCCCGTTCATTGGATACCGATCAACTCTGGCTCGACGTCGTCCGGTGCCGTAGAGAATATCGGCTCACCCCGGCGCGACCACCGGCCACCAACAGGACAAGGCCATGGAACCGAACAGCCCGAATTGTGCCCGCTGCGCCATACCAATTGCCGAGCGGGTCTGCCGCAGGGAAGGGGGAAAACACCCGGTCAACTGCCCGACTGCAGAGAATGGCGACACCGCTGCGGCGGCACTGGCAGAATATCTCCGACCGGAAATCTACGAATTTGCCCGACAGGCATCTCTGCAGGAAAAGGAGGGGTACAGTAACCGGGATAAAGGCTATGAGCTGGTGCGGCCGTGCAAACCGCGGATCGAGGAGATTTTCGAATTTATCGACCGGATGGGCTACCGGCGGATCGGCATGGCCTTTTGTCTCGGCCTGCGCAAGGAGGCGGCCATAGTCGAGCGGCTCTTCTCATCCCGGGGCCTGGAGATGGTTTCGGCGGTGTGCAAAATCGGCCGTGTGCCCAAGGAGACCCTCGCCCTCAAGGAGGAGGAAAAGATCGCCATCGGCACCTTCGAAACC
>JAZBOD010000500.1:0-9630 GCA_036350955.1 Desulforhopalus sp.
AGAACCCCACCTACTGTCGCGCCGATGATGGTTGCTTCGGTGTTGCGGCCAATGCCCTGGCCAAGGAGAGCGCCACTGCCACCACCGATGATCAGTCCGTTGAGAGCCCGATCGCCTGCTTCGGCGATGGCGATGTTTGCTGACACGAGAAGAGTGGCTGCCACGGCGAAGATAAACTTTTTCATGTTGTCCTCCATCGGTTGAGTGAGATGTTGCCTGCCGTTGTCTCTTATTTACGGCAGGTTTCCCTCAACAGAAAGCGGACATCCGGAGATATCGGCTCTGCTGTAACCCGACATCGGGTAGATGTCCAGGTAATATCTTGAAATTACTCAGGCAGAAGTGCCTGTTTTTCCGGGTGACTGTTGGCTGGAACAAGAGGGGAGGCAGGCGGTTGTCAATTGAGCCATTTGCAAAACGATCTTTTCGCCCAAACTCTGCGTTATGCTCAAAATTTTATCCTCGGAATATCAATTATATGCCTGTGGTAAAATTTTTCGCATGCCTTGATTTTGAAGGAAAATCTTCGTTTTGCAAAGGGCTCAACTATTATGGCCGGATGATCACCTCAGTAAATTGACCACTTCCCGGCTGGCGATAGCGGACAACGGCACTCACCTTTCCCTTGAGCGGGGCGCTGAGGCGGGTGGAGAGGGTGATATTTCCCGCCGGGACATTTTTAAACAGCCATTTGCAGCGGATCTCTCCCCCTCCGGCGTCGACCTTGCCCGCCGGTGGTGAGGTCGATGTAACCTGGTTGCTGGCTGACATTTGCTGTTCGACAATAATTGCCGATGAACCTTTGACCAGGTTAAGGCTCAGGACGAGGGAATTGCCGGCAGCGGAGAGATACTTTCCCGTCACCGAGGCGTGGGCCTGCCCACCGCCGCCGATCAGGGCGGCGAAAACCAAAAACCATACCCACCTTGCCGGGGGGAAATATGAGCGGATAACCATAGCTACTCTCTCCTGTTGCACGCCAAAAACCGCTGCATTGTCTCAGTCACGGATCACAAAACTGGCGGTGACGTTGTTCCAGATATACCCGGAACCAAGCCAGATCTCTTCAACCTGATCCAGGTCCAGATCGATTCCGGCCAGATCACCGTAACGGTCATATACCGCGAGGATTTCATCGTCGCTGATACTGTTGTCGCGATTGGTGTCGGCCCAGTGATAATCGCTGAGGTTGATGCTCGCCATTCCGGTGATGGTCAGTGAGGATTCCGGGTTGCTGCTGACCGCAGCACTGCCGTTGAACTGGAGCTGGCCGGAGGTGCCGGCCACACTGATCACATAGGCAAAAACAGTTTTCCCGTTAATTTTTTTGAGCCATTTCAGTTGATTGGTGTTCCCCCCGCCTCCGGTTTCCGGCGGCGAGGTCTGCAGCAGGCTGGCTCCGGCGGGGAGGTTTTCCTTGATAATCAGCGTGGTGGACTTGTCGGGATCTCCGAGGATTTCCAGCAAAACCGGAAATGGTTGGCCAAGGGTTGCGTGTTGGGGGAGAACCCTTTTGACGGTTACCGCAAATTGTGGTGGGGGAGGGCGGAGGGCAAAAAGAAAGCCGAGCAGGACGAGGCCGACAGTGGCGGAGAGGAGGAGCAGGGGCCAGGCCCGGCGGAGTGCCGCAGGGGGCGACGGGTGGTTTTTTGTCGACGGTGCAGCACCGGCCTCTTCTGCCGAGCCCACCCCGTCTCCGGGGTGGTTGGCGGGGAACTCCTCCTCGAGCAGTTCGTTCAGCTCAACGCTCAGCGCTTCGGCCAATTTCAGGCCATTCTCTTTTTTTATTGTCGGATAGCGCCGATTTTCCCAGCGGGAGATGGTGTCAGTGGTCACTTCGACCGCCGTCGCCAGGTAGAGTTGGGTCAATCCCTGGCGCTCTCGAATCCTTTTGATTTTGGCCCCGTCAATCCTGACCATAGTCATCGGACCGGGAAATTCATTCTCCGTCATGGTATCGCCAGGCTTCCCCCCTGTTGAATTCTCTCTGGTTTATACCAGTTTCACCAGCTCCGGGAAAGGGGCAATTGCCTGGCCGGAGCAGGACAAAAAGGTATGCCACCAGGGACGACCCGATGTAAGGCGATTTATCCCTATGTCGGCTGCCACACCCGTTGAACTTTGGCTAAGGTGAAGCATAGAGGCGCGGGGAGAACAATTTCTCAGGTACGCACATCAACAGGGGAGGAGATCATGAACAAGGGAATAGGTATTCTGGCAGTGGCAGCAATGGTTCTCGGGCTGGCAGAAGGGGCAGCGGCCGCCAGTGCCAGATGTACGGTGGTTGAGGTTCGCGGTGATCAACTGATCATTGACTGCGGAGAGCGCAGCGGTCATTTTCCGCCACAGAGCACGATCAAGATCAAATCGGCGGGAAAAAGTGCCGTTGAAGGGTGTTGATTACCAATCAAATCGGACGGTGTTGTCAAGCGGGTCGGCCTTGACCACCTTGACCTTGACCAGGGAGTTCGGGCCGGGCGCCCGGCCGCTGTTGGCTGGCAAATCGATATCCATCAGGATATCGGTCAACAGCAGGTTGACCCGCTTCGGCCCGGCCTGAATCACCAGGGCGTCGAGGTACTGGCCCTGGCGTTCGGCGAGGTATTTGAGGAGCCAGTACTTTTGCCGCAGATAGCGGACATTGTTGACCGTGGTGAGGACACGGCTGATCACCGAGGTGAAGTCACGGCACATCTCCTCGGTAAAGCAGGGCTCTTCGCGCCTCACCACCGAATTGAGCTGATGCTGCATGACCAGATCGAGGAGCCGGCGAATCGGTGAGGTGATGGTGGTGTAATGGGATACCCCAAGGCCACTGTGGGCCTTAGCCGTGGTGCCCAGTTCTCCCCGGGGGAGTTGTTTGCGCTGCAGGGTATTTTGAAACAGGTCGTCGTCTTCACCATGGACCAGGCGGTTTTGCAGAGGGGGCTGGGAGCGGAACAGTCCGGGAACCATGCGGTCGGCCACGTAACGCGCCGCTTCGCGGTTGGCGAGGATCATCATTTCCGAGACGATGGTCCGTGCCGGAGTATCACTTTTGCTTAAGTTTACATGAACCTTGCCGTGGCTGTCGATAAAGATATTGACGTCGGGAAAGGGCAGGAGAAGTGCCCCCCGGTTGATCCGTTCGGTACGGAGCTTTTGCCGGAGCATGTTGAGCAGACGGATCTCCGGGTCGCTCTCCAGCATCCGGTCAACCTCATCATAGGTCAGGCGGCGCCTGACTTTGATAATTGAAGGGGTAATCCGTACCCGAAGTACTTCGGCCTCAGCAGAGAGAAGAATCATGAAACTGAAGGCGGCTCTGATCTCGTCCTGGATAAGGCTGCAGACCCCTTGAGAAAGGTGGCGGGGCAGCATCGGGATCTGCCCTTCGGGAAAGTAGATCGAGGTGCCGCGGCGCATCGCTTCGGCAAAGAGCGGGTCGCCGGGACGGACATAATGGGCGACATCGGAGATGTGGATGCCGACCAGATATTTGCCGTCCTGCTCTTCGATGGTCAGGGCATCGTCAAAATCCAGGGTAGTCGGACCGTCAATGGTGATCGGTGCCAGGTGGGTAAGGTCAAGGCGGCCTGGGTCGGTGAACAGCTCTTTCTGCCCTCTTTGCAGGATGTGTTCCGCCTGTTGCCGGGCGGCGAGCGAAAAATTGACCGGGAGGTCATGTCGCAGCAGGGGAATGTTTTCGTTAACTGCCCAGACCCCGGCCCGGACCAGCAGGTGGTAGGGGTCATGGGGCCGCTGCAGTCCGGCGGTTTTGAGGATTTTTTGCGCGGTCTCGGCTTCTGCGGCATCCTGAGCAAAGAGGTAATAGTCGCGAATAATTGAAAGAATCTCTTCTTCAATCTGGCTGAACGGGCCGGTATCCGGTGGGTTGGCCATGATCCGCGCTATCAACTGGGCGCCATCGTCGATCTGCTGGTTACGTCTGGCTTCCTTTTCCAGTTGTTTGATCAGCTGGGCAACCTTTTCCGGGCTGTTTGCCCGGACCAGTCCCTCCTTGTATTTGAAAAAGAGCTTGTCTTCAAAAACACAGCGCAGGAAAGCAGAGACGGTATCGTCGTTGGCCTGTTCGCCAAAGATCAGTTCAGCGAGGAAATCGGGACTGAAGGTCTCGGAGCCGTCCTCGGTGGTGAGTTCCCAGATCTCTTCGAGATTGATATGGTCCATCAGCAGACAGCGCTTTTCCGTGGTATCCCGGAGCTGTCTGGCGATGGTTTCCCGACTGGCGGTGGTCGGGTGGGTCTGCCTGGAGCAGTGGACAATCCGCGACAGGGGGAGGTTGACCTCCCGGCCGTTCTGGTTTACCAGGCGAAGCCGTTTCGGCTGGCTCTCGGTAACCAGGGCGCAGACAAACTTGCCGTTATCCAGATATTCTATCAGCTTTCCTGTGACTATCATCAATCAACTCGTTGTAAAACCTTTTCTGCCGGTACGAGATACGGGCATAGTCAGCCGGATCGATTCCGACCGGGCAGCAACTTCGGCAGGTCTTCTCTACCAGGTTTATCAGAAAAAATATATGCGCAAGAGTGGCGGGGCATATTATAGTTTGCTTGGCTGCTGTTTGTCCATGGTAAATGGCCGGACGGATCAGAGGAGATGGGGTAATGGCCTTTTTCCCGGAGAAATTGATGGACAAAAACCTTACTGCAGAGCAGTTCCGGTCCGGAATGGTGGCTATTGCCGGCCCGCCCAATGCCGGCAAGTCGACCTTGTTGAATCTGCTGCTTGGCCAGAAAATATCGATTGTGACCCCGAAACCGCAAACCACCCGCAACCGGATTGTCGGCATCGTCAACGGCGAGGGTTATCAGATCGTTTTTCTCGATACCCCCGGTTTGCACCGCTCCGAGGATCCGCTCAACGTGGAAATGGTCCGGGTGGCGACCAGCAGTTTTGCCGATGTCGATGCGGTTCTCTTCGTCATCGATGCCACCCAGGCGCCGGGTGGGCGAAAACTGCCGGATGCTGAAGAGGAGATGGTCGGCTATCTGCGGCAGATCAACGGCCCGGTTATCCTGGTCCTCAACAAGATCGACCTGATCGATCGAAAAAAACTCCTCCCGGTGATCGATACTTGCACCAGGCTCTTTCCCTTTCGCGCGGTGATCCCGGTTTCCGCACGTAAAGGCGATGGGCTGCCAGCGGTCACCGAGGAGATCCTTAACCTGCTCCCCTTTGGCCCGCAATATTTTCCCGATGAGTTTCCAACCGATGCCTCGGAGCGGTTTTTATGTGCCGAGATTATCCGCGAAAAGGTGTTTTTGCTTACCGGGCAGGAGATACCCTATGCGACGGCGGTACTGATCGAATCCTTCAAAGAAGAAGCGGAACGGGGCCTGGTCACCATCCACGCCGCGATCATTCTCGACAAGGATTCTCAAAAAGGAATCGTCATCGGTAAGGGGGGAAGTAAGCTGAAGAGTATCGGCAGTGCGGCAAGAAAGGATATCGAGGCCCTTCTCGATACCCGGGTGCTGTTAAAACTTTGGGTAAAGGTGAAAAAAAACTGGGCCCAGGACAGCCGGTTTCTCAAAGAACTGGGGATGTGACCGGATGGTAACCGAGCCCGCCACAGATCAGGGGCTCTTCCCTCGGTACTGTGAAAAGAGATTTAAGCTTTTCAATATGTTATAGGCAGTGCGTAGTTGATTGTCTTCGGCGAGCCGGCTTTCCAGTTTGTCCCGGGCTACGGTATCTTGGCCACCCTGTGCCCCCCCGGTTCCAGGCAAGTGATTGGCCAGTTCGGCCTCCTTTACCCCTTTTTGCGGGGTTTCGGCCGTTGCCGTTTCATGGCAGAGAATAACGGGGACCTCAACATCTGGGGTAATCCCCAGGGCCTGGATTGACCGGTCGTCCGGGGTATAATAGGTGGCCGTGGTCATCCGTAGACCGGCGCCATCAGGCAGCGGGATAACGGTCTGCACCGTCCCTTTGCCAAAAGTCTGGGTACCGACGATAATCCCCCGTTGGTGGGCCTGAATCGCTCCGGCAACAATCTCCGCCGCGCTGGCCGAGCCTTCGTTAACCAGGACGACCAGCGGATAATCGTGTTTCTCCCCGGTATCGTGGGCGGAAAAGACGGTGTTTTGTTCCGGGCGTCGGCCCTTGGTATAGACTATCTGTCCTTTCTTTAAAAAGATATCCGCGACGCCAACCGCCTGATGAAGCAGGCCCCCCGGGTTGTTGCGCAGATCGAGAACCAGACCGTTGATCGGTTGGTCGGCGGCGAGTTGTTGCAGCTTGGTTTTAAAGTCGCCGACGGTATGGCTCTGGAAGTTGATAATCCGCAGATAGAGCAGGCCAGGGGAAAGAACTTCCCCCCGCACTGACTGCAGGGCAATCAGCTCTCTTTGCAGGGTGAATCGCTGAACCTCGTCCCACCCGGTACGGTGAACCGTCAGGGTCACCTCGGTGTTTTCCGGGCCACGAAGCTTTTTGATCGCCTCAAAATGGCCCAGATTTTTGGTCTTTTCCCCATCAATTTCCAGGATGATGTCGTTGGCCCGCAGACCGGCCCGGTCAGCGGGGGTATCGGCGATGGCGGTGACCACCGTCAAAAGGTCATCCTTGATGGTCAGTTCGATACCGATTCCGGAAAAGGAGCCCTGGGTCTCATCCTGAAATTCCTTGAACTGCTCCGGAGGAAGGTAGGAGGAGTGCGGGTCAAGGGAGAAGAGCAGACCGCGCATTGCTCCGTCCATTACCGCGGTGGCGTCGATCTCCTCGACATAGTTTTCCTGGAGAATCGACAGAACATTGGCGAAAACCTCAAGTTGCCGGTAGGTCGCTTCCCGCTGTGACTGGGAGATCTCGGCATGGACCGGGGAACTGGTAAAAACTGCGAACAACAACAGGATCAGCGCCAGGCTGCGGCAGCAGTTGACTGCAAAGGACATGAGCACTCCCTTTCGGGTAGAAGGGGTCATCGTTGGCCCCCGGGATGATCTTCCCGGTCGGCGGATTCAAGGTGAGCCTGGAGAGGTTCAGGATCGAGCCAGAGCAGCGGGTCAAGAGATTCCCGGCCGTGGCGGATTTCAAAATAGACCCCGTCATTGAACAGGGTGGCGGTGACGCCAACAGCGCCTACCACCTCTCGCTGAGCAACTCTCTGGCCTTTCTCGACAAGGGTCTGTTCGATCCTTGCTGTTACCGTGACATACTGCTCACCGTGATCTATTATAATCGCATTACCGTAACCGCGCAAATACCCGGAAAAAATTACCTCACCGGCGGCAACCGCGACAACCTCGGCCCCTTCTTCGGCGAGCAGCTCTATCCCCTTTGATTGCCGGACTATTCCCAGCTTATTGGTTCGTTCCTGCTGGAACAGGGTAAGGACGGTGCCTTCAACCGGAGGGGGGAGAGCACCCTGGCCCTCGGCAAAACTCAACTCGGTGAGGGCGGTGGCGGTTTTCCCTGCGACGATTGCCTGGGCCAGCTCCCGAGAGGCCTCTTCCATCTCCCGCACTGCCTGTTGGTGGAGGCTGCTCTGGGTGCGAACCTGGGTGAGCAGGGTGTTTTTTTCACTTTTGGTTGCTTCAAGGTTATCCCTCTCCTGCTGCGCCTGGCGGTAAAAGTCTTCGAGGACGACCTTTTCCAAGGCAAGGGTGCTGCGCACCCGCTCCTGTTCAACGATGGTTTGCCGATAGACCCGGATCACCTCCTGGTCATAATTGATCAAGGTTTCAAAGGCGTCGTTGAAGGTGAGCAGTTCGGGCAGGCTTTTGGTGGAGAAGGTGACATTGAGCAGCCCGGTGTTGCCCATGGTATAGTAGGCGATTGCCCGTTTTTGCAAATGCTCTTCGACCCGGGTCTTTTCCGCACGGATTGTCTGCAGGGAGGCCTCCTTTTGGTCGATGCGCTGCTGTTGCCCGCTGATTTGTGCCTCAAGTTCTGCCAGTCTTTCCTGTTGCTGGCTCAGGCGCTGGTCAAGAGCCTGAAGTTCGTTGAGAATGCTTCTCTCCTGGCTGGCCTTGGCCTGTAATTGATCGAGCTGTTGCTGAATGCCGTGTTCCAGGCGGCGGATCTTAATCCGGGTCGTGGTCGCTTCATCGGCCTCTTCAGCGGCAAGGTTTGGCCCTGCCGGTTGGAGGAGGAACAGTCCGAGAGTCACGGCGACGACCAGGTGCCAGCGGATGGTGCTTTCTCCGCCGGCTTTCTGGCGGCTAAAAAAGCTGGTTGCTCCGCCAGGAGGAGAGTCTGCACCGGCTTTTGTGGTCTGAGGCATAGTCATCACACTTCTTCCGGAAAGTAGATGTGAAAATTCTCTTGCCCAGACAGCCTGGCCTTACCTCCAGCTGCGGCGTACATACCAGCAACTCATTGTAGGGTGCGCACCGCGCACCAACCGGCAAGGCGCAAGGCACCAAAATGGTGCGTATGACGCACCCTACGGCTGCAGCTCAAATTACTGAAAATTTTCATGCTTGACTGTGTCCGGGAGGTTATATACGAAGAAATTTCTGCATGGTGGTGTAGCTGCCAAATGTGCAGAGGAGTATCGAAACGGCGATAATGGTCAGGCCGACGGAAGGGCTGAAAAAGGAAAACTCAAAGAGATTGAGAAAGCCCGGGCCGGAAAACCTCAGTTTTATCCAGCGAAAGAGAAGGTAGAGCGAAAAGAGGCCAAAGCACGAGCCGAGCAGCCCCTGGAGGAGCCCTTCGAGCAGGAATGGCGTTCGGATATAGTTGTTGGTCGCGCCGACCAGTTTGAGCAGTTCGAGTTCCGCCTGACGGCCAAGGATGGTGAGTCTGATGGTATAGGCGACCATAAAGATGGTGGTCAGGATCAGCAGGGTCCCGCTGAGCAGGACAACGATGGAGAGCAGGCGGGTAAAATAGTAGAATCTTTCCACCCACTCCTGGCCATATTGGACTTTGAGTGTCCCGGGCAGGCGGGCAAGATATGCGGAAAAGAGCTTGACCTGGTTGAGGCTGCGCAGACTTTTTAACGGGACAACCTCGATCGATGGTGGCAGGAAGTCTCGGGGAAGGTCGTTGAGGACATCCCGGTTTTCCCCTAGTTGATTGGCAAAACGTTCAAATGCTTCGGCCCGTGAGATAAAGCGGATCGACTCCACCTCATCAAAGGCCATGATTTTATTCTTGAGCTGCTGCTGGAGCTCCGGTTCCGGTTCCTCTTCGAGATAGACAATAAGACTGAGATCGTCTCCGAGTTTACTGCCGAAATTGAGCATGTTGGCATAGATCAGGTAAAAAAAGGCAAAAATCAGCACCGACAGGCTGACGGTGAGCAGGGTCATCAACTGTGAGCCCCAGGTCTGGCGGAGGTTGCGGCCCACCTGACGGAGGACGGTAAGCCAGAAACTCATCGCCCTCCCTCCGCAACAATTGTCTGCAGACGGCCCTTGTGCAATGCCATCACCCGGTGTGCGGTGTGGCGATAGATGCTCTCATCATGGGTGGCGATGACTACGGTGGCCCCCCCTTTATTGCAGCGGTGGAGGAGTTCCATCACTCTGGAGGTGGTGGTGGCATCGAGATTTCCGGTGGGTTCATCGACCAGAATCATTGTCGGCGAGTTGGCGACCGCCCGGGCGAGAGTCACCCGCTGCTGCTCACCCCCGGAGAGTTCAGCGGTAATGGTGTTGTGCTTATCGCTCA
>JAZBOD010000501.1:0-7155 GCA_036350955.1 Desulforhopalus sp.
ATCGCCGAAAGTTTTGCCCGGATATTCAAGCAGAACATGTTCAACTGCGGCATGCTGGCCATCGAGCTGCCGGCCGAGGTGATCGAGGAGATCTTTACCCGTTTCAGCGGCCGTTCCACCAAACTGCGTACCGACCTGCAGGGCGGTCAGCTCCACTTCCGCGACGATGGCGGTGCGGAACTGACCGTCGCCTTCACCCTCTCTGGCTTTGATCGGGCATTGGTCGAGGCGGACGGCTGGGTCGGCTACGCCGACAGCAGGTATTGAAAGGGAGATTGGCCTCCCCGGCGTGGCTCGCCGGGGAGACTAACGTCTGATCAGCCCTACTCTTTCCAGTCCGGGCGGATGTGCAGCTCGGTGAGCTGTCTGCGGGCCACCGCGGCGGGGGCCTCGGTGAGGGGACAGGTGGCCTTCTGGGTCTTCGGAAAGGCAATCACCTGGCGGATCGAGTCACTGCCGGTGATCAGCATCAGCAGCCGGTCGAGGCCAAAGGCGATACCGCCGTGGGGCGGGGCGCCGAGTTCCAGGGCGCGGAGCAGAAAGCCGAATTTTTCCTCCGCCTCCGCCGCGCCAATGCCGAGCACTTCAAGAACTTTGGCCTGCAGTTCACGCCGGTGGATGCGGATCGAACCGCCGCCGATCTCGGTGCCGTTGAGCACCAGGTCGTAGGCGCGGCTGAGCACCTCCAGCGGGGCGCTGGCCAGCTTGGCGACATCCTCTTCGCGTGGGGCGGTAAAGGGGTGGTGCAGCGCCTGGTAGCGTTTTTCCTTTTCGTCGTACTCCATCATCGGAAAGTCGGTGACCCAGACAAAACGGAAGTCATCCCGGTTGAGCACCCCGAGCCGCCTGGCCAGTTCGACCCGCAGTTCGGAGAGGACCTGGAACACTGCCGCATTCTTGTCGGCGGCAAAAAAGAGCAGATCACCGACCACCGCCCCGGTGGCGACGGCAATCGCTTCGCGCTCCTCGGCGGTGAAGAATTTGGCGATTGGCGACTGCCACTCCCCGCCCTCCTTGATCTTCACCCAGGCCAGCCCCTTGGCGCCAAACTGGGCGACGAACTCGGTGAGCAGATCGAGTTCCTTGCGGGTAAAATCGGCGCAGCCCGTGGCGTTGATCGCCCGGACACTGCCGCCGCGGTCAGCCACCTCGCGAAACACCTTGAACGAGCAGGCTGCGGCAATGGCGGTCAGGTCGACCAGTTCCATGGCAAAGCGCACGTCGGGGCGGTCGGTGCCGAAACGGTTCATGGCCTCGGCATAGGTGAGCCGCGGAAAAGGCGGGGTCAGCTCCAGACCGAGGGTCTCCTTGAACAGAGCGGCGATCATCCCTTCGTTGATGGCGATGATCTCCTCCTCGTCGACAAAACTGAGCTCCATATCGATCTGGGTGAACTCCGGCTGCCGGTCGGCGCGGAGATCCTCATCACGAAAACATTTGACAATCTGGTAGTAGCGGTCCATCCCGGCGATCATCAGCAGCTGCTTGAAGAGCTGCGGCGACTGGGGCAGGGCGTAAAAGCGCCCGGCATTGACCCGGCTCGGCACCAGGTAGTCGCGGGCCCCTTCCGGGGTGGACCGGGTAAGCATCGGCGTTTCGATATCGAGAAAGCCGTGGTCATTGAGATAGTTGCGCACCGCCTGCACCGCCTTGTGGCGCATCACCAGTTTGGCGGCCATCTCCGGCCGGCGCAGATCGAGATAGCGGTACTGCAGGCGAAGGATATCGGATACCTCGACCTCCTCGTCCAGGGGAAAGGGCGGAGTCTCGCTGGTGTTGAGCAGCTGCAGGGTGTCGACCAGAACTTCGATCTCCCCGGTGTGCAACTTGGGGTTGGCCATGTCCCCGGGGCGGGCGACCACCTTGCCGCGTACCGCCAGCACCCACTCGCTGCGGATCTGGTGGGCCTTGGCGTGAACCTGCGGGTTCACCTCCGGATTGAATACCACCTGGGTAATCCCCCAGCGGTCGCGGAGATCGATAAAGATCACCCCGCCGTGGTCCCGGCGACGCAGAACCCAGCCCATCAAGGTTACCTGCCGGCCGACATCACCGCCGCCCAGATCATTGCAGGAATGTGTCCGGCGCAACTCTCCCATCGTTTCCATAGTATTTCTGTTGGTTAAATTTTGAGGGCTCCGCTGACCATATGTCGACGAAGATCCTGAAATATCATTGTTTATTCACAAATACGGGCAGCCAAGGCGGCGCTCGCCAACTCGACCTCAAGCTGTTCGACGCTCGCCATATCGCGGAGCACGCCTTTACCTGAGGCGGCTTCGTCGTCACCGATAATCAGTACATAGCGGGCACCTGAGCGGTCGGCCAGTTTCATCTGCGCCTTGAGGCTGCGCCCTTCATGATCCATCGCCACTTTCCGCCCTAGCTGCCGCAGGTCATGGGCCAGACGGAAACCGGCCGCACTGCCGGCTTGACCAACACCGGCGACAAAGAGGTCGATCTGGCCGGCGGCAACCGGTCTCTCCTGCTGCTGGAGGAGCAGCACCAGGCGCTCCATCCCCATGGCAAAGCCAATCCCCGGGGTGGGTGGCCCGCCGAGGATCTCGACCAGACTGTCATACCGGCCCCCCGCCGCCACAGCCGCCTGGGCGCCAAGATCGGCGGTGATAAATTCAAAGGTGGTGCGGCAGTAGTAATCAAGACCGCGGACCATGAACTTGTTCAGGGAAAAAGCAATACCCAGCTGCTCGAGACCAGCCTGCACCCCGGCAAAGTGCTCGGCGCATTCGCCACAGAGGTGCAGCGCCATTGCCGGGGCATCAGCGATTCTCTCCCGGCAGGAGGGAACCTTGCAGTCAAGCACCCGCAAGGGATTGGTCGTGCTCCGCCGCTGGCAGTCGCCACAGAGGGTGGAGTGGTGGTCGGCAATGAAGGCGAGCAACTTTTCCCGGTAGGCTGGCCGGCAGGCAGGACAGCCCAGGGAGTTGATTTCCAGGCTGACGTTGAGCTTGAGTTCGGCGAGGAGCATGGCCGCCATGGCGATCAGTTCGGCGTCGACCAGGGGACATGCCGAACCGAGGATCTCGGCATCAAGCTGATGGAACTGCCGCAGGCGTCCCTTCTGGGGGCGCTCGTGGCGGAACATCGGGCCGATGGTGAACAACCGCTGTACTGGTTTCTGCACCTTGAGGGCGTGTTCGATATAGGCGCGCAACAGGGAGGCGGTTGCTTCGGGGCGCATGGTGATCTGTTTGTCGACAAAGGTATACATCTCCTTTTCGACAATATCTGTGGCCTCGCCGATGGAACGCTTAAACAGTTCGGTCTCTTCAAGGATCGGCAGACGGATCTCGGCAAAGTGAAACCGGGAGAAGACATCCCTGGCCAATGCCTCGACATACTGCCAGAGTTCGACCTCCCCGGGAATGACGTCCTTAAATCCCTTCAGGGCCTTGATTTTCAATACAACCTCCATCGCATGCGGAATTTGTTAAGAAATTAAAAACTGTCAAGTTAACCTTAGAATGCGATTTTTGTCAAGGCCACCCGCACCGCCTAACGGGGCTCCAGTAACCCGGACAATCGCCCGGGCCGAGGAGGGGAGCCGATTTCTCCGCGATCGATCCCCCCTATACACTCCTTGACAAACAGGGCCAAGAGGTGCATTATCTGTCATTCTACGGCTGTTCTCTATAGAAGGAGTTTTCCACATGAAATTACCATCACTGTCCATCGCCGGATTTACCGCCTCCTTTCCACTGATCCAGGGGGGTATGTCCGTCCGCGTTTCCACTTCAGCTCTGGCCGTTCCCGTGGCTGAATGTGGCGGAATCGGGGTGATCGGTGGATCAGGCTTGCCCACGGAAGAACTCCACGCCGACATTAAAAAGGCCAAGGCGGCGACCGACGGAATAATCGCAGTAAACATCATGTACGCGATGAAGGACTTTTACCAGCTGGTGATGACCTCAATCGATGCCGGCATTGACATGATCATCACCGGGGCCGGATTTTCGAGAGATATATTTAAAATCGGTCGAGAAAACAACACCCCGATCGTGATGATCGTCAGCTCACCGACCCTGGCCAAACTCGCCGAAAAACTCGGTGCCTCGGCGGTGATTGTCGAAGCCAAGGAGGCCGGCGGCCACCTCGGCACCGACCAGCCGTTGCGCGAACTGTTTCCGCCGATCCGCGAAGTGGTCAAGAAGATCCCGCTGATTGCCGCCGGTGGGATCACCAACGGCTTTGAGATGGCGGAAATGATGGACAAATACGGTGCCGACGGAGTACAGATCGCCTCGCGCTTTGTTCTCAGCGAGGAGTGCGATGTCGCCGACTCCTTTAAACAGACCTACCTCCGCGCCCAGAAAGAGGACATCGTCCTCACCTCCTCCCCGGTGGGGCTCCCCGGGCGGGCAATCAACAACCCCTTCGTCAAGGCGATGAACGCCGGCGAGGACATGAGCACCAAAAAATGCGCCCATCTCTGCCTGAAAAGATGCGACCACCACTACTGTATCAATGAGCGGTTGATGATGGCCCGCAACGGCAACACCAAAGACGGCCTGGTCTTTTCCGGGGAAAACACCTTCAAAATGAACTCCATTCTCTCGGTTGCCGAAATCTTTCGGCAATTCAAGGAACAGGCCGAATCGGTCTACCACGAGGGGAGAGGATTCAGCCCCGCCACCTGACTCCCCGGCAAAACAGCTATGCTCTCCTCCGCGGATAATTCCGCTCAACCTGCCACAGGGACCGCAGCCGTCCCCCTTACGGCGCGGATCATCCCTCCTGATCAGCACCCGATCACCCTGGCCATGCTCGATCGGGATGCCCTTTTTGTCCTGAAAAAGCTGCGCGATGCCGGATTTTCCGGCTATCTGGTCGGCGGTGGCGTTCGGGACCTCTACCTGGGTAAGACCCCAAAGGATTTTGACATCAGCACCGATGCCCGTCCCGGACAGCTGCGGCGGCTCTTCCCACACAGCAATACCATTGGCCGGCGCTTTCGCCTGGTTCAGGTCTTTTTTCGCGGTGGCAAGACCATCGAAGTCAGCACCCTCCGCTCCCTCAGCGAACACGACCTCGATGGCCCGGAGGAGGTTCTCGCCCCGAACAACACCTTTGGCACCCTGAGCGAAGATGCCCGCCGGCGTGATCTGACCATCAACTCACTCTTTTTCGAGATCAACGGCGCGACGATCATCGATTACGTCAACGGCATCGACGATCTTGACCAGGCAATTATCCGGATTGTCGGCGAACCGGCCAAACGAATCGCCAGGGACCCGGTGCGGATTCTCCGGGCGATCCGCCATGCCGCCAGAAACGGATTCTCCATTGAAGCGAGAACCTGGCAGGCGATCACCGACAACTGCGAAAAGCTCACTCTCTGCCCAACCTCCCGGCTTCGCGACGAACTGTTCAAGGATCTCTCCGGCGGAGCGGCTGGCCCCTGGCTGGAACTGGCTCTCGAATCAGGGGTTTTTCCGACTCTTTTCCCCCTCTACCAGCCAGCCTTCAGCGGAACGGATGCTGCGCCACTGCGCAGCCAGCTGCTCAACCTAGGTCACGGCATTGACCGGCTCAACCGGCGAGGTTTTCGCCAGCCAGACTACCTGCTGCTTGCCCTGATCCTCATTCCCTGGGCGGATTGGCGTTGCCAGCTTTTCAGCAAGGTCCGGCCAAGCCCGCAGCTGTTTCAACTCGGCAGAGATATCCGCAGTGAAATTGATGCGGGAATCGGCCTGCAACTCAACCTGAGCCGGGCCCTTCGCCAGGAGATGGTCGGGATACTTATCAATCTCGCTCAGTTGCTCCACCTGCGCCAGCAGCATGGCTGGCCGAAATGGCTGCGCAAAAAGAGCTACTTCAAACGCGGTCTGCTGCTCTACCATCTCTACCTCGAAGCGACCACCGGAACCCCGCTGCCGGAAGAACTCTTCCCGGCCGACACCGAAGAGCCGGCCGGCAAACATAGCCGGGATCGCCTCCCCGGTCAGCGCCGACCCCAAAGTGAGGCCCCGGTGCACTCCGAACTGCACCCGGCAAAACACGCCGCAGAAACATCCCCCCGCAAACGGCCCGCGATCGCCTCATCCCGAAAAGGCGGCATCTTTGGTTTAAAGAAAAAATAGTCTGCCCGGATTTGCCCCTGAGCAGCGTCGCCAACAGACTCTGCAGCGGATTTGTGCAAAGTGTGCCTACTTACCACCAATTCTTTTTTAAATGACAATCTCTTCACTCTTTGGGCAAAAATTTACTTGTTTTTCGTCGCACACCGTGCTAATTTCGCGGATCATCATCAGGGGACCGCTAGGTATATTTACGGATAGTTGCAACTATCCCCCTGCCCTCCCATACCCCAAATCTGCCGGCAGCGCACTCTTTGCACAATGGTGGACAGCAACCCAACGGCACTCCGTCACACCCCCTTAAGCGCTTCGCTGTGCTCAAGCCTTTCCCAACCGCTGTATCAGCACCCCCTCCCCCCTCCCCAGGCTACAGACATCCGGCTCATCGCCCCGGCCAGTGGGCAAAGGGAGAGCTTGTCTTTTCGTTCTGCGTATTCCTTTGGCATCGAATGTGCCAAGTCAAGCGCGCCAGCGCATACTGTCGTCACACAACTATAGGAGGTTGACATGGCAGACACGGTACACACTACTCTGGACCCGCAGCTTGATCGGCGCGGCTTCCTCAAAGGCTGCACGATGGCTGCAGCCGCCCTGGGCCTGTCGGAGACAATGATCCCCAAACTTGTCGAAGCGGCGGCAACCGCAGAACGCCCGCGGGTGATCTGGCTGCACTTTCAGGAGTGCACCGGTTGCACCGAGAGCCTGTTGCGCGCTTCTCACCCTGATCTTGCCCGCTTAATCCTCGACATCATCAGTCTGGATTATCACGAGACGGTCATGGCAGCGGCCGGCCATCAGGCCGAACAGAACCTCCATGACACCGTTGACAACCATCCCTTTATCCTGGTGGTTGAGGGGGCTATCCCCACCGCTGAGAACGGTATCCACTGCATGATCGCCGGCAAGACGGCAATGGAGATCCTCGCCGAAGTCGCGCCAAAAGCGACGGCGATCATTGCCATCGGCAGCTGCGCCACCTTCGGTGGAATTCAGGCGGCCGACCCCAACCCGACCGGGGCGGTCGGAGTGATGGATCTGGTCAGCGGGAAACCGATCG
>JAZBOD010000502.1:0-4492 GCA_036350955.1 Desulforhopalus sp.
CGCGGCACGCTGATCCATGAGTACCACGTCGACGAAAACGGCATTCTGCAGAAGGTCAATCTGATTGTCGCCACCGGCCAGAACAATCTGGCCATGAACAAAACCGTCCGGCAGATTGCCGATGCCTATATCAAGGAGGGTGTTCTCAGTGAAGGGGTTCTCAATCGTATTGAACACGGCATCCGGCTCTACGACCCGTGTCTGAGTTGTTCCACTCATGCAATTGGTCAGATGCCCATCGTCGTCCAGGTGGTCTCCCGGTGCGGCAGAGTCATTGATTCGATCAGCCGGAACAGTTGACCAATCAAGCTGTGGAGAGAAACGGTGGCCGATGCTGCTGATAATCGCTTATGGAAATTCCCTGCGCGGTGACGATGGCGCCGGACTGGCGCTTGGTGAACTCATCGAACACTGTTGCCGGCAGCGCCCAATCGACGTACAACGACTGGTCTGCCATCAGTTGACCCCAGAACTGGTGACGGAAATGATCCATCCTGGTATCGCTCAGATTCTCTTCTGCGATACCAGGATCACTGGTCCCGGTGATCACGATCAGGGGGTAGCAGTCAAACCGTTGGTACCAGGAGGAGGCGACACCACCATCGGCCATCACCTTTCCCCGGCAACCTTGCTGCTGCTGGCAAAAGAACTTTATCAATGCGCGGTTCCCGCCTGGCAGGTGACTGTTCCTGGTTTCACCTTCGAATTCGGCCAGACGTTCAGCAGCCCTACCCGCCGTGCGCTTGATAAAGCTGTGCCGCTGCTCGAGTCGTTTCTAGCCCGTATCGTCGTCGCAACGACACCGCACCACGCCCCATAACCACAGGACATCAGCTATTGCTCCTGATTCTCCCGGGATCTGGAACTCTTTCGTTGCCTGATACTCAACACGGGAACCGGGGAATGGCGGAACACCTTCTCGGGATTGGACCCGAAAAGGGTCCGGCTGAGATTGCCGCGCCCCTTGCTGCCCATAACTACCAGATCGATTTTTTCCTTGTCGATGGTGTCGAGAATTTCATCAAAGGGCACGCCGACCCGAATGAGAGATTGAAATTTCCCGGCGAGTTGGGGAAAGGACCCTGTGACCAGTTTCTCTATTTTTTTCTTCCGTACATCCGTGTTCTTGGCAAGATATTGTTCCACCACGTCAGGGTCGGTAAAGTATGAGCTTACCGATTTCACCGCGTCCAGGTCACGGGCATGGATCACGTTAATGATGACAATTTTCGCCTCTGACGGGGCGACTGCCATGGCATATTCAAGAGTCTCCTGGGAATAGTCACTGAAATCGAGACAGACCAGCGCCATCGACATTTTTTCAAGGCAACCGTCAAGCCTGTTTAAGCATACACTTCTTTGTTACCAGAATAAATAGATAAATTAACATTGTGCCATCACTGTCGCCGCTTTCCTGGGTCGGCAAAACCGTTAACCAGAAAATGACCCGCAGGGAAAACCCTCGAGATACGAGGAAAGCGCGGAGGGCCTGGAAAACATTGCGCTCCTCCATGGCATTGATATACGTCATGGCGGCCAGCAGAAACAGGAACAATTCAGCATATTCAAGAAGGCTCGATCGTACGGCTTCATGAGCGGTATGGGTATCACCTTATCCAAGATAGGCGACTGCCACCAGTATCCAGAGTAAACCGGCGGCCAACAGGACCGGTTTACTCTTGCGCAAATGAATGACATTCTCAAGGGGAACAAGGATATACGCCAGAGCGAACAGCAGAATGCCAAGATAACGTAAACGGTTCCGGTAAAATCAACAGTGGCAGCGGCGGTTACCAGTTCTGTAGTTAGGCTTGACATAATATCAGGTACCTTGAAAAGAAGAAATGCTGTGCAATCGTTGCCGGCAGTTTGGTGTGCCTCGAATACAGAAAAGGTTGTTGCTTCAGCCGGATTATGTTGCCACTAGCCGTGATATCTTTCAAACGTTTTCATTTGCCCGAAAGCGTATTGTACCCAGTTCCCATACGTTTTCAGTATCTCCGAGGATCATTTGCAAGTTCTTCTTCTCCGACCGAAAATGCTCAACGAATTGAGCCTGTTCGCGGTTTGTCGTTTGACCTCAGCTTAAAACATGCGGTCATCAACAAAATCTTGGTCTGGGGATTGTTCAGCAAGGTCACGATACAATGGTGCCGGCAAATGCATATTCCACCCTCATCAACATTTCCTCCTTGTAATGCTCCGGCAAATTCATGTATTTTCAATACTGTAAAAGGATACCCCCGATTGATGTCCTGGGAATCCCCGGATATCGTCAAACATACAATCCAGTAAAGGAGTGTCGGATGCCGGTTAAAGTCATCAGTCGTCGAGTATTCAGGGTTGACCGTAAGGATGCGTTGGTCGTTCTCTTGAAGCGCCTACGGAAAAATGCCGAAAAACAGGAGGGCTTCATGTCCAGAGCATCCTACTCAAACCTCAAAGACCCGGGAGAATGTGTGGTCATCAGTGAGTGGAAAACAGTTGACCACTGGATCAGGTGGAAGGATAAGGATAAGGTGAAAAAGCTTCAGGCCAAGATTGACTCGCTGATCGGTGAAAAGACAGTTTTTGACGTGTTCGTGCCCGAAAAGTTCTAGCCAGTTTGACCTGTTGTTTCCGCCTGGCAGTGTTGGCATTCGACGGGCTTTAACCCAACTCATTGCCAAACCTGGTTATCCCAGCCAGAGATAGGCTACCGCTGACAGGCAGAGGAGAAAGGCTGGCAGCGCATATATCTTCCACGAAGGCCTGGCCATGAGCAGGCGCGAGATGATGCGCCTGGTCGCATACAGTGAGGCGAGCAGACTGCCGGTAACAGTGATGAACTGTAGAATGAAGGTGGCATCACGGCTCATCACTCGTCTGGGGGTATACTCCCCGCCCAGGCCGATCAGGTCTTGGACATTGTCGGCCAGCAGCCAGAGACCACCGACAAAAATTTCCAGGTGCGCAGCCATGAAAGCACCCAATACCAGAGGAATCATGCCATAGCCAAGAGTTGATGCGGTTACCTGCCAACTGTTGCCGGTGAGACGGGCCATGATCTGCGACAAGACAGCGTAACCGCAGAGATAGATGGCAATGACGCCAAAAAAAAGCATGCTCGCGGCAAGGGGTGGGCTGTGGGGTAAGCCGAGGCTGTACAGGGCACCCGCCCAGTTGTCGATTACCCCTGGATAGTTCTGGTTAATGGTGAATGGAAAAAAGATTGCCGCCAGACTGACCACCAGAAAACTATCGGCAAGACGCGGTGATTGCTGGTTCCATAACTCCTGGGGAGCGAGGCGAAGGTTGAGGTGAACCGAGTTCAATTTGCAATTCCTGACGCATTGCATGCAGAGGATGCAATCCCGATTGTTGTCTACCAGGAAAGGATGGCGAAACATCGGGCAGCCGGCCACCCCGCCGTCACCGGTATAGCACAGGTGATCGGTACAGCGATTCATGCACATATGGGTGTTGGATCTCAGTTCCAGGATGGAAGGCATGGAAAACAGCGCATTCAGAGCACCCAGCGGACAAAGATATCGGCACCAGACCCGGCGCTTATACAACACACTGAAAAACAACGCAGCAAGGGTGATGGAGGAGATGATCCAGGCGGTGAGCCTTGGTGAATGGTAGGCGTCCCAGGTGATTTCCAGCCAGAACAGGAAGATGCACAGCACGGCCATGATCCATCCGGAGTACTGTTTGACGAACTGTGGGGTTGGTCGTTCCGGTTTGACGAGGTGTTGCGCCAGCCAGCCGGGCACGGACAAACCACAAACACTGCACCAGGTCCGGGCCAGGAAAAAGAAGGAGAATATGAGCAGCGGCCAGCCGACTACCCAGCTCAAAGTCAGGCCGATATTTTTCTCCGCGGTGACAGGTCCAAAAAACAGTGCGGCGAGAATGAGGGCAAGAAAAGCGCCGACTATCACCCGTGGCAGCCCCGGAAAGAAACGGCTGGTGAGCAATGCCCGGATGGCCGGCAGCCGCAGCAGATTGAATTCCCACTTGCCTTCCGACTTCGGTATGCCCAGCAGAACCTGATCATTGAGAGGCTCGTGATTTTTGCCGAGAATAACCGCGCGCTGGATAACACTGGTCATTTCGGTCAGATTACCCGGCCAGTCATAGTTCATGAACATGCCCAGGGTCAGCTCATCCACCTGGCTGATATGCTTGCCATACTGCCGGCTGTAACGCTTAAGATAATACTCCACCAGCCGTGGGATATCCCGGCGATGCATCCGCAACGGGGCCGCCTGAAAATGCTGTTTGGCCACCAGGGCATAGAGTGTGGGCAGCAGACGATTATGCCCGTCCTGCCGGTGCAGGGTGTCGGTACAGATGAAAATAATCCGGGAATGCAGTACGAGGTCGCTGTTGTTGTCGCTCCGGGCCAGGGACAGCTTTCTGATCAGTGCGACAAGCTGCCGCTGGACGTCCGGTTCCAAATGTTGCGCATTATACAGAACCACCGTCCCCCCATGCAACCGCTCGA
>JAZBOD010000503.1:0-3857 GCA_036350955.1 Desulforhopalus sp.
CACCCTGCCCTTCCTCGGCCTGCTTTTGCTCACCCTGATGATCGTGACCTACTTTCCCTGGTTCTGTAGTGCGTTGCTGTAACCGCCATATTCCAGACAGCATCACTTCTGCGTATCAATCGATATGCACCCCAAAGCCTGACTGGTTCCTGCTCAGCCAGAGGAGTGGGTTGCGCTCTTTTCCCGGTGAATTTGAGGTGATCCCTGGCGAGACGAGAACCGACTGGACATTCTTATATGAATCAACTAGATTGCACTTTTTGAGATATTTTCCGAAAATATTGACATAAATTGCCGTCAGGCTATCCCCTCTCATTACCTACTGACAAAGGGAGCATCGATGCAGGCTTTAGCGCTGATTATCCGCTTTATCAGCCGATTCAACATCATCCTCGGCCATTTTTTTTCCTGGTTTTCACTGGGCATCGTTCTGGTCTGTTTTGCCGTTGTCGTCCTGCGCTACGGTTTTTCCATGGGATTCATCTGGCTCCAGGACCTCTATGTCTGGCTCAATGCCATGATGTTCATGGGCATTGCCGGCTTTGCCCTGTTCAACAATTCCCACGTCCGGGTCGATATCTTCTACCGCCCGGCCAGCCTGCGCCGCAAAGCGATGGTCGACATGTTCGGCAGCCTCTTTTTTATCGGCCCGTTTATCTGGGTCGTCAGCCGCTGGAGTTGGGCCTATGTTGAACGATCCTGGCGGCTGGCGGAGAGTTCCGCCAATTTTGGCGGTCTGCCCGCCCTGTACATCATCAAAAGCTTCATCCTGTTTTTTGCCTTTGTCGTCGCCATCCAGGCACTGGCCATGTTTCTCCGGGGAATTCTCGTGCTGACCAACAACGAGGAACTCCTTCCCCAACTCTATCGCTATCAGGAGGAGTCCTGATGGATCCAGTACTGATCGGTGAACTGCTTTCCCTGCTGATGTTCGTCGCGATCATCGGGGTACTGATGTTCGGCTTTCCGGTGGCCTTTTCCCTGGCCGGCACCTCGGTAGCCTTTGCTGGCATCGGCTACCTGCTCGGGGTTTTTGACCCCTCCAACTTCAACAGCCTGGCATCCCGCTATATTGGCGTCATGCTCAATGAGGTTCTGGTGGCGGTACCGCTGTTTATCTTCATGGGGATGATGCTGGAACGCTCCGGTATCGCCGAAAAGCTCCTGATAACCATGGGCCGGCTGTTTGGCACCCTGCGCGGCGGCCTCGGTTTGTCGGTCATTGTCGTCGGCGCACTGCTCGCCGCCTCCACCGGCATAGTCGGGGCAACGGTGGTGACCATGGGCCTGCTGTCACTGCCGGCAATGCTCCGGGCCGGGTATGATCCGCGCCTGGCCAGCGGGGTGATCTGTGCCTCGGGAACCCTGGGCCAGCTCATTCCGCCGTCGACCGTGCTGATTTTCATGGGGGATATGCTCTCCGGAATCAATGCCCAGGTGCAGATGCAGATGGGCAATTTCGCCCCCTCCCCGGTATCGGTTGGCAATCTCTTCGCCGGCGCCTTTGTCCCCGGCCTGTTGCTGATCGTTCTCTACATGCTCTGGATGGTGATCAAGGCGGTCTTCTCCCCCCAATCCTGTCCGGCCCTGGTGGTTTCCGATGCGCAAAAGGCCAAACTCTGGAAGGATGTCCTGGTCAGCCTGCTGCCACCCCTGCTGCTGATTTTTGCGGTTCTCGGCTCGATTCTCGCAGGCATCGCCACCCCGACCGAATCGGCATCGGTGGGAGCAGTCGGGGCAATGATCCTTGCCGCTACCCGCTGGCGCCTGTCACTGCAGAATCTGCGCCAGACCATGCTGGCAACGGCCAATATAACCACCATGATTTTCGTGATTCTGCTCGGAGCCTCGGTCTTCTCCCTGGTTTTTCGGATGATGGGCGGCGACGAACTGGTGGCGGAATTCCTCCACAATCTGCCCGGCGGGAAAATGGGGGCGATTCTCTTCGTCATGCTGCTGATGTTCATGCTGGGCTTTATCCTCGACACCTTTGAGATCATCTTCATCATTCTGCCGATAACCGCGCCGGTACTGCTCAAGATGGGGGTCGATCCGGTCTGGCTCGGAGTGATCATCGCCGTCAACCTGCAGACCAGCTTTCTCACCCCGCCCTTTGGCTTCTCGCTCTTTTATCTGCGCGGGGTGGCGCCGGGGTCGGTCTCGACCAGAATGATCTACGAAGGGGCGCTGCCTTTTGTCGTACTGCAGTTGCTGGCAATCATCACCCTTTTGGCTTTCCCGGGGCTGGTAACCTGGCTGCCGCAGCTGCTCTATGGCCGGTAGCGGCAACCTTTCCCCTTCAGGATTACGGGGGTGCTCCGATAGTTATGAGGTGATTGGGGCAATCAGGGCAGGCGTTCAGGGAGGTGCGCAGTGCACACCTCCCTGAACGGATGAAGAGAAGCAGGAACGAATTTCGTCAAGGTACTTATCCCCTCTGCTGTGTGAGGGGGTCGTCGCTCTTGGGTTGCGCGCGCCAGCCCGCTTTAGCTGTATTTGATGTATTTCTGGCGAGCCAAGACAAAGGCCTGGTCGATATTCTCGGTGCGGGCCCGCAGAATTTTAAGGTTTTTGATAAAACTTTCCGTAGTTTCCCGGGTGAGCGCATCCTTGTGCTCACGCAGCTCGTTGACGATCTCCATTGCCGCTTTGGCGCCGGCCTCGAGAACATCTTCCGGGAAGAAACGGATATTCACTCCATGCTGCTCCACCAGGGTCTTCAAGGCGATGGGATCGTTGGCGTAAAAGTCGGAAGCAACCTGGTCGTATTCCGCCTGACAGGCAATCTCAACGATATGCTGCAGATCCTTGGGCAGCGCGGTATATTTTGATTTATTGACCACCAGTTCAGTTGCCAGGCCGGGTTCATTAAAACTTGGCATATGGTATTCCTTGCAGATCTGGTAGAAACCCAGGGCCAGGTCGTTGTAGGGGCCGACGAATTCAGCGGCATCAAGTGCGCCGGTCTGCAGGGCCTGGAAGATCTCCCCCGCCGCCATGTTGACCACATTTACTCCCATCCGCTGCCAGACCTGACCGCCCAGTCCAGGAGTCCGGAAGTTGAGCCCCTTGACATCAGCCAGACTTTTAATCTCTTTGCGGAACCACCCACCGGCCTGGGTTCCGGTATCACCGGACAGGAAGCCCTTGACGCCGAACTGATCATAGATCTTATCCCAGATCTCCTGCCCGCCCATGAACCGGACCCAGGCGGAAAGCTCACGGGAGGTCATCCCATAGGGAACGCCGGTAAAGAACGAGGTGGCTGGACTCTTGTTCTGCCAGTAGTAGGCGGCGCCATGACTCATCTCCGCCGATCCCTCGATAACCGCATCAAATGACTGCAGGGCCGGGACCAGTTCCCCGGCGGGGTAGACTTTTACGGTGAGACGGCCATCGGACATGGCGGTGATCCGGTCGGCAAGACGCTGGGCACCGACCCCCAGGCCTGGAAAGTTCCGGGGCCAGGTGGTGACCATCCGCCATTCAATACGTTGTTGGGCAATGGCCGGGGCAGCGGCGGCGGCTACCGCGACACCGGCACCGATAGCGGCGGTTTTGATAAAATCACGACGGTCTTGATCCATAGTTGTTTTGCCTCCTTTCTCGTTACGTTGTTTGGGCTCCCTGTATCAAGTAACCTTCAACCGACACAAAAAGGCCCTCTCGTTGGCTGACCTTAGGTCCTCTTCAGCCACCCTTGCAGATATTAGTACCTTAGAAATTCATTTCTTGCTGTTTAAGAATGAATTTCGTGAAGGTACTTATCCCCTCTGCTGTGGGAGGGGATTATCCCCCCTTAGGTTGCGGGCGTCAGCCCGCATTAGTACCTTATAAATCCATTTTTGCATGCAGTA
>JAZBOD010000504.1:0-7101 GCA_036350955.1 Desulforhopalus sp.
AGGTCACCCCCTGTCCCGGCCATTCCCAGTCTGATCTAGTCTATTCCGGGGAAGGGTGGGCGATAACCGGCGATACCCTGCTCCGGGGGATTTTTTAGTCACCCCTGCTCGACCTCGACCTGACAGGAGAGGGCCGTTTTCAAAACTATCAGGCCTATTGCGCGAGCATCGTTCGTCTCGCCGGGTTGAGCGGCAAGACCATTTTTCCCGGGCATCGCCAGGGTATTGCCAGTGTGGCCGCAACCCTGCAGTTTTACCTGTCGAAGATGCTTCTGCGGGCCAGACAGCTTCTGCCGCACCGTACGGAAAAGAATCTGCCCAAATTGATCGAGCGTCTGGTCGGTGGACGGATGGAGGATGTTTTTCATATCTACCTCAAGGCATCGGAAATCATCTTTATGCAGGATTTTCTCGACCAGCCGGAACTGTTGCGTTCGGCCCTTGAGGAGATCGGGATTTTTGACGGTGTCGCCGAGGCCTATCATCTCGCGGTCGGCTCGTCGCCTGGTGGGGAAGGAATTCATCCCAATTAGGCCTGCAGAGCGAATCTGCTGCAGAGAAGTATCCCTGTTTGTCAGGGTTAACCGGAACGGTCAGTCACCACTTGGCATGGAGTGCAAAGGAGAGCAGATGGAGCTGTTTAACCCGAAAAACTATCAACGGAGCCACGCCGACCGGCGATCGCGGCAACTGGTCGAAAAAACCATCGCCTTTTTTGAAGAGAAAGGGCTGGCCAGGATCAAGGAAGATGACCAGGCGATGGTCTGGTACCAGGATTTTCTTGACTTTATCCGGGAGGAAAAGGTTTTTGCTGAACTGCTCACCCCAGCCGCCTGCAGCGGTGCTGGTGCCCAAGAGAGCCGCTGGGATATGTGGCGGATCAGCGAATACAACGAGGTTCTCGCCTTTTACGGACTCTGTTACTGGTACGCCTGGCAGGTGAGTATCCTCGGCCTCGGGCCGATCTGGATGGGCGACAACCAGGCGGTGAAGGAGCAGACGGCCGCCCTGCTTGCCGAAGGGGGAGTCTTTGCCTTTGGCCTTTCCGAAAAGAACCATGGCGCCGATCTCTACTCCACCGAGATGACCCTGGTACCTCAGGAAGGTGGAGGCTATCTGGCTCAGGGGACGAAGTACTATATCGGCAACGGTAACTGTGCTGCGCTGGTTTCCACCTTCGGACGTTTTGCCGACAGTGGTGACTATGTCTTTTTTGCCGTCGACCCCCAGCGCCCCGGGTATGACTGCCGGAAAAAGATCGATACCTCCGGGGTCCGTCAGGCCTATGTTGCTGAATTTGTTTTGACCGATTACCCGGTGGCCGAGAGCGAGATCCTCAGTCGGGGGGAACATGCCTGGAATTCGTCGTTGAACACCATAAACATCGGCAAGTTCGAACTGGGCTGTGCCTCGATCGGGATAGCCACCCATTGTTTCTATGAAGCGCTCAACCATGCCGCCGGCCGCACCCTGTACGGGCGGCAGGTGACCGATTTTCCCCATGTCAAAAGGTTGTTCTGCGAAAGCTATGCCCAATTGCTGGCGATGAAGCTGTTTACTGCCCGGGCGGCCGACTACCTCCGCAGTGCCTCTGATGCCGACCGCCGTTATCTGCTCTTTAACCCGGTGGTGAAGATGAAGGTCACCGGTCAGGGGGAAAAGGTGGTCGCTCTGTTGCACAGCGTCATCGCCGCCAAGGGCTATGAGCAGGACACCTATTTTGAGATGGCCCTCCGGGACATCGGCATGCTCCCCAAACTTGAGGGGACCGAACATGTCAACATGGCCCTGATCATCAAGTTTGTCCGCAACTACTTCTTCGAACCGGTGGAGTATCCGGAGGTTCCGCTGAGAAGCGAAGCCGGTGATGACAGCTATCTGTTCCGGCAGCAGACCGGAAAACTGGCATCGGTCCGCTTTCCCGATTACCGTCTTGCCTATCAGGGGTTTGACTCCGCCAATGTTCTGGTGTTCCGCGAGCAGGTTGAACTGTTCCGCAGGCTGTTGGCTACCGCGCCACCAAGCCCGGAACAGACTAGCAACATTGACTATATGCTTGCCGCCGGCGAACTCTTCACCCTGATCGTCTACGGCCAGCTGATTCTCGAAAAGGCCCGTCAGGAACAGTGTCCACCGGAGCTTTTGGCGGAGATCTTTGCTTTTCTGGTTAGGGATTTTTCTTCCTCTGCCCTGGAAATGGTTCTTGGTCACGCCAATACCCCCGCCCAGGAGGCCCTGTTTCGGGAGATGCTGAAAAAACCGCTGCTCGATGCCGTGGCCTTTGCAACCCTCTGGGAGAAACGGGTATACTCCCTGCGGGGAGTGTACGAGATGAATCCCTGAAAACGATCGGCAGGATGGTCAGCCGAGCAAGATAGAGAGAGGAGAAGCGATGGGACACCACCTTGACGGGAAAAGCAGTATTGTTCCCCTGATCGACCGCTTGAATCGCTACCCGATCGGTTTGCCCGACAGCGACAAGCTGCGGCGGATTCTGGCCATCCTCTTCTCTGAGGAGGAGGCCTATCTCGCCTCCCGGTTCCCCCTGGAGGAGGCGACCCTGGTGGAACTGGTCCGTGCCACCGGCTGGGCGGAGGATCGGCTCCGCAACACCCTCGAGGTGATGGCCGACAAGGGGCTGGTGCTGGACAGCAGCTATGGCGGAAAAACCTTTTATCTGCTGATGCCGGGGTTGATCGGTTTTTTTGAACTGACCTTCATGAAACGGCGTGGCGATCTGCCGGTAGCCGAACTTGCCCAGTTGATGGAGGAGTACCTGTACGGCGACCCAGAGCAGCGGATGGGCCGGGAATTCTTCGGTTCAAAGACTCCGCTTACCCGCTCGCTGGCCTACGAAGAGCATATTCCGGTCAGCTCTCAGGTCGCCACCTACGAGAGTGCCCGGGAGCTGATCAGGGTTGCCGGGTACGGTGCGGTGGGAATGTGCTATTGCCGCCACAAAAAGGAGCATCTGCAGCAGAGTTGTGAGAAAAAGGCCCCAACCGAGGGAATCTGCATCTCCCTTGGTAATGCCGCCAGGTTCATGGTCCGGCGGGGCTTTGCCGAGTACCGGAACACCGATCAGCTCCTGGCGGTACTGGCCACTGCCCGCGACCTGCGTCTGACCCATATCACCGATAATATCCGTCATAAACCGTCGTTTATCTGCAACTGCTGTTCCTGCTGCTGCGAACTGCTCGGCGGTGTTCTGCGCGGCTTCCCCTTAGGGATTGCCAAGGCAAACTTCACTGTGACGGTTGACACCGACAGCTGTCTTGGTTGTGGCCTCTGCGTTCGGGCCTGCAATGCCGCCGCCCTTGAACTGGTGAATCGGCCGGATGACGGCAAAAAGCAACAGGCGGTGGTCAAGGCCGACCACTGCCTCGGTTGCGGTGCCTGTATCAGCGCCTGCCCCAGCGGATCCCTGGCCCTGCTTCCAGTGGCGAGACCCTTGCCACCGGAGAAAAAGCGGGATCTGTTCAAGCAGATCCTCAAAGAGAAGGGGCGGCTCACCCCTTTCGTGGTCAGCGGGGTGAAAAAGCGCCTCAGCCGGGCCTTTCGCAAAGAGTAGTCCCCTTGAAAAAGATTTCCTCTTGTTGCAGCGCTCTGCGGCCGGCTCTTCTCAGGAGAGCTGGGATTCCTGGCATGGTTCAATGGCTGTCGCGCTTGCCGCAGGTGTATTGATCTGCTCTTCAAGCCAGTCGTAGAGCTCATCGACCCGCCGCTTGTGGGCAGCGTAGGTGTGCTCCTTTTCGACCAAGGCCCGGCCCTGTTTTCCCAGACGCTGCCGTAATTCCGGATCGGCGGCGAGGGTAAGAATACCCTGGGCGAAGGCCCGGGGTTCCGGGTCGGCAAGAAAGGCCTCCTGGTCGGTGACGATCTGGGTATGGGTTGGCAGCCTGGTGAGGAGCACCGGCTTCCCGGAGTGGAGGTAGGGAAAGATCTTCATCGGGGTGTTGACCCCTTTGATCCGGGGAGCGACCAGAATATCCGCCTCGGCGAGATACTGGTCAAGCTGGTCAAAGGGGCGAGGCCCGAGGAAGTGGACATGGTCCTCGATCCCAAGCCTTACTGCTTTGCCTCGATAGTCCTCGATATCCTCTGCGACCCCGCCGATGATCACCAGCTGAACTGTGCTGTTCTCCGCCAGGACATGGGGCATGCTGTCGATCAGCAGGTCAACCCCCTGGTAGGCCTCAAGATTGCCGGAGTAGAGGAGAATAGGCCCGTCGCGGCCGATTTCCCGGGAAAGTTGCCCGGTTTTGGCCAGGTCGGGGTTGCCCAGTTGGGAAATATCGTGGAGGGTAACGGTTTTTCTCGACCGATTTTTTTCACAGAGCTCGCGCAGGGCGTGGCATACCGGGGCATTGGCCAGCGCACCGCGTATCGCCCGGGATTCCAGCCAGTTGAAGAGGCTGGCGAGCAAAGTGAGTCGCGGAAATTTTTCGACCATCTGTTGGGCCATCGACGAGTCGATATCGTAGACATAGGGGATCCGGTACAGCCATCTGATGACCATGGCCATGAACACCGCATCTTCTCCGGCGTGAAGCAGGTCGTAGCGGTTGCGGTGCACCAGTTTCCAGGCGGTAAAAAACATCGCCGTGTCGAGAAACAGCTTTTTGAGCGAGAAACCTGGGCGAACACCACGGAGTTTAGTAAAAAGAGGAACCCGGTACAGGGTCAATCCCGGCAACTGGACATCTTCTCCTTCGGGGTAGGCCAGGACATCGACCATTTTCCCGGAGCGTTCGGAAAGGGCCCTGAGCAGCAGGAGAACGTCGATCGGGGTTCCACGATTCTGGAAAAACGGCTGTGGTGCCAGGACCAGAACGCGAAGTCGCCGACGGGTGGCCGGTTCTAGTTGCTTCATGCTTTCACCTCCGTAAAACCTTCTGGGTTGTGCTGATGCCAGTTCCAGGCGGTACCGAGGATCGCCTCAAGGGTCTGGTACCGGGGTTGCCAGCCAAGTTCCCGGGTGATTTTTGCCGCGGAACCGACCAGGCTTGCCGGGTCACCCGGGCGACGGTCGGCAAAACCGTGGGCCGGCATTTTTCCGGTGATTCGCTGAACGGTGCGGATAACTTCAAGAATCGAATAGCCGTTGCCGTTGCCGAGGTTGTATCTGCGGCTTTCACCTCCGGCGAGAAGATGCTTGAGGGCGAGAAAGTGGGCCTGGGCGAGATCTTCGACATGGATATAGTCCCGGACACAGGTACCGTCCGGTGTCGGGTAGTCATGGCCGAAAATGGTCAGTTCGGCGCGTTGGCCAATGGCGGTTTGCAGCACAAGGGGCAGAAGATGGGTTTCAGGACGATGGTCTTCGCCAAGTTCCCCGTCCGGGTCGGCCCCGGCGGCGTTGAAATAGCGGAGGCAGACCGCTTTTAGGCCGTCGGCCCGGTCGAGGTCGGAGAGAATCTCCTCCATCATCAGTTTGGAGCGGCCGTAGGGGTTGATCGGCCGCTGCGGGTGCTCTTCGCTGATCGGCAGGCTGGTTGGCTCACCATAGGTGGCGCAGCTGGAAGAGAAGATCAGTTTTTTCACCCGGTGTTGGCGCATCCCGGCAAGCAGCCCTAAACTTGCGGCGATATTGTTGTGGTAATAGTCAAGAGGACGCTGCATCGATTCACCAACATAACACAGCGCAGCAAAGTGGATCACCGCGGCGATCGAGTGCCGGGAAAAAACCTCGGCAAGCAGCTGCTGGTCATCCATCTCTCCCTGAAACAGCGGGCCCCAGCGCACCGCTTCCCGGTGGCCGAGGCTGAGATTGTCAAGGACCACCGGCCGGAGTCCCTGGCGGTGCAGGTACTTGCACATATGCGAGCCGATATATCCGGCGCCGCCAACCACCAGAATTTCAGACATCACCGGTCTCCTTCGGGTTGTCGGAGCCTGGCCAGTTCGGCAGCGCGCTGCTCCGGTGACCAGGCGAGAAGTTCTGCCAGGCAATCGGCTAAACTGCTCAGCAGTTCGTCGGGCAGCGGGGTATCGGCAAAGAGCCGCCGCGCGATCAAATCGTCAAGATGGAAAACCATTTCTTGGTCGACACAGAAGGCCGCAAGCCTCCGGTAGATTTCCGTGTCACTGAGCTTACCCTTATCTGGGGGGCCTACAGTGAGGATCTTGTCCATAAAGGCCGGCAGCTCGTCACCGAGCAGCTGAAAGATCTTCTCGAGCTGTTCTGGGTTGAGCCAACCCTGATAGCGACGCTGGTACTCGACAAGCAGTGCCGCCGGATCCCCGGCCGGGCTTCCGGCGGGCAGGGCGGGAAAGTCCAGGGTGTCGCGGAGATATGTGTCGGGGAAGAGCCGGCGAAGTGCCTTGCTCGCCACATCAAAGGCGGTGGTAAATTTTACCCCAACCACCTGAAGGATGTCCCCCGGCTTTCCCGGTTCCCGGTCGACCAGCCGAAAATGGCCGAGGATCTGGTCTGCCGCGTTGCCCCGACCTGAGGGGTTTCCAGGGACGCAGCCGAGGTGTTCGGCAAGGGGAGCAGGGAAGGGGCGGCGGTCTGGAGTTGCCTCGGCGAGCAGGGCACGAAAGGCTTCGATGGTCTGCGGTTTTTCCGGCCAGGGGGCCTTCGGATCGGTGCAGTGCTCCCAGTGGGTACCGGCGATGGAATACTCTTTCCAGGGGACGGTAAACAAAAAACGCGACTCGGTGTTGCTGCGCACCCGGCAGGCGAGAGAGGTCTGCGCGGCAAAGAGTTGCGGCAGCAGCAGATTCATCCCCCGGATAAGGCTGAGCTCCGCCAGTTCCCCGGGTAAGGGGCCACAGCCGAGCTCCTCCTTGAAAAAGGCCCCGGTACAGAGGGCAACCTTTTGGGTAGTGAGCTGATAATGCTGCTTTTTCAGGTGGTCATTGACGGTGAGCACCAACTGCTGCTGGCCATTACGGCCGATCTCGACCACTTCGGCGTAATTTGCCACTCCGGCTCCTCTCAGGGTGGCGGCTTTCAGCAGGCTGATGACCACTCTTTCCGGTTCAAGACAAAGCCCGTCGTACCAGAGAGCTCCGCCGCGCAGCTTCTCCCGGGCAAGATGGGGGAAGAACCCGACCAGTTCGTTTTTGCCGAGAAGGCGAGGGCGGTGATGGAGG
>JAZBOD010000505.1:0-2560 GCA_036350955.1 Desulforhopalus sp.
CCTGCGCCAATAAGTCCCCGGCTGGTAAACGCCACCAGCCGGGGACTTTTTTTTACCTTGGCCCCGCCGCACTGATTCTGTTTTGACTTTCCATCTTCTGCTGTATAGTTGGCACAGGATGCGTTGCGGTTGATTGCCCTTCTCCTCAATCCGGATGGCCAGCGAAATGAATAGCCCAGAGAGTGATGAACAGCAGCTGAATGCCATTCTGGAGGGAATCATCGATGGTTTTATCGTCTGTGACGGCGAGTGGCGGGTACGCTCCCTCAACAGTGCGGCGGAACGGATTCTGGGTAGCGACCGGCTGCAACTGCTCGGTCTGGGGCTCTGGGATGTCCTCTCCAATTTGGCAGTTGCTCCGCCGGCCGACCAACTGAAGCGGGTCGCGGCCGGTGAGGAACGGGAGTTTGAAATATTTTCCGAACTCCGGCAGCGTTGGTACATCTGCCGTTGTGTGCCTCAGTACAGTGGGGGTATTTCGCTCTGCTTGCACGATATCACCGCGCAGAAAGAGCTCGAGAATGACCAGCTTCAGGTCGAAGGTGATCTCGAGCAGCAGGTCGTGGCGCGCACGGTCAAACTGGAATCCACCCTCAAGGCGTTGCGGATCAGTGAAGAGCGCTACCGCTCGGTGGTCGAGGATCAGACCGAGGTGATCTGCCGGTTCCGTCCGGGAACCGGCACGATAACCTTTGTCAACGAGGTTTTCTGTCGCTTTTTCGGTAAAACCCGGGGGGAACTTCTCGGCCGGGGCTGGCAGCCTGAAGCCTTGCCCGAGGATATTTCGATGGTCGAAAGACAGCTCCACCGGCTTTCCCCGACCAACCCGGTCATTACCGTGGAAAATCGGGTGTACAACGCTTCCGCCAATGTCAGCTGGATGCAGTTCGTTAACCGGGGACTTTTTGACCAACAGGGGAGGCTGGTGGAGATCCAGGCTGTTGGGAGAGACATCACCGAACGGAAAAAACTCGAAGAGGAACTCCGCCATAGTGAAGAGAAATTCCGTGCCCTGGTCGAGAGCAGCAGCGACTGTATCTGGGAGATCGATGCTGATGGTAACTACACCTACCTGAGCCCGAAATGCCAGGATGTGGTTGGTTACTCACCCGAGGAATTGATTGGCAAATCGCCGTTCTGCCTTGTGCCGGATGGGAAAATGGCGGAGATTTCTGAAACGATGGCGGCAGTCATTGCCGCAAGGGAGCCCTTCTCCTCCCTCGAACTGCCGGTCCGCCACCGTGAGGGTTGGGAACTGAACGCCGAGGTCAGTGGCGTGCCGTTCTTCAGCCTCGCTGGCGAATATTTGGGGATGCGGGGAATCACCAGGGATATAACCAAACGGATTGAGACCGAGGAACAGCTCAAACACCTCTACAGTGAATTGGAGCGCCGGGTGGAGAGGCGGACCCTGGAACTCCAGGAAACCCAGAAGAAGTACCTGCACGCCGAAAAGCTTTCGGCGATCGGTAAACTCTCCGCCTCCATCGCCCATGAACTGGGCAATCCGTTACTGGGAATTCTTTTTGCCTTGAAGAGCCTCCGAAATAAACGGGAGCTGACCGACGACGACCGGCAGCTGCTGGAAACAGCCCTGGGCGAAAGCGAACGGGTCAGACGGTTGATCGCCACCTTGCGGGATTTTGAGCGTCCCTCCCCCGGCAAGAGAACCTCCACCGATCTTCACAAATCCCTTGATTCCCTCCTGCTGATGTATCAGAGCGAATTCAGTCGGAAAAAAATTGTGCTGCTCCGCGATTATGCCGATCTGCCGGAGATAATGGCGGTGCCCGATCAGATCAAGCAGGTTTTTCTCAACCTGCTGACCAATGCCGTTGATGCCTGTCGGCCCTCCGGCGGAGAGATCCGGGTAACGACGCGGCGGGAAGGTGAGCGGGTGGCGGTGGCGATTTCTGATGACGGCATCGGCATCAAGGATGAAGAGGCCGAATTGATCTTCCAGCCCTTCTATACAACAAAATCAGCGGTTACCGGTACCGGACTCGGCCTGTCGGTCAGCTACGGTATCGTCAAGCAGCACCACGGCGAGATCCGGGTCTCCAGTCGCCCCGGCGCAGGTGCCACCATCACCGTTTTCCTTCCAATCAAATAAGCGGTGACTGGGGTGATGAGTGGGGTCAGATCTTGTAGTTTGACATTTTTCTGCGGTTGGGTCCTGGGTTATTTACTCGTTGATCAGAGAACACCTTCCCATACCTAAATGGATGAGTGCCTACACAATAACCAAGGTTAAGCAAAGAGAAGCTTGAGGAAAGTAGCGAGGAGAGCCGGCGTCCGGCGGATAACTCCAGCTCATCGGCGTGGACAATGGCCGGCAACTGCCTGCCATTGCATGAGATTCTCGTGCCTATCGCGGTTTCAAGGCTGGGCGGGGCGGTTATCTGCCGCTGATCACCGCCTGTACCTCTTCATCCTGCAGGATCTGCTGGAGAATATCCGAGATCTGCGAGTTGAGCATGTTCTCAAGCACTGCCAGATCCGGGCGGGTTGCACTGCTCTGCCTGGCTTCACGCCGGTAGACTCTGGTCAGCACCGTTCC